>JABIQF010000197.1 GCA_018668095.1 Cellvibrionales bacterium | reverse complement strand
CCCAATATAATTGCTGTATGCTAACTTTAGCGGCAACTAAGTTTTCAGGCAGCAAAAATGTACTGCCGGCATTTCCAATGTTTGATTCAAGTGTCTCATTTTTTTCAATACGCAGATAATTTAAATCAATCATATAACGCTGTGGTTCTGCTACACCGCTCAAGATTAATGGTACATCAGTGAAATCTGATAATGGTTCATCGACAGACTCAGCTATTGAAGAATCATTTTCTTTGGGTAAAGCAATGCGACCTTTAAGCTGATCACTCTCAATATCAAACTGCCAACGTCTATCAACTTCAGCGACTGCTACTACGCCATGCGTAAAGTCTTCTCCAAAAGCAAGAATATTATCCAAGCGTAAATCTTTAACGACTACATTGGATGGCGAAGAACTTGACGGCAACGAATTATCATTCGCATTCTCTGCATTTAAATTAAGATCATTGGCGGCCTCTTCGTATCGATCAAAGACCGTCAGCCACTCCGTTAAGTTAAACGTCGGTAAATGCCCTGAAATAAATAATTTAGGCTCTGCATATTCTGTTATAAAAGCCTCACTAGCATCTTGCCCTATCGATATTGACCCGCCTTTCATTTTGTAACGATCAAAATGCAACTGCATATTGGCATGATTAGCGATACTCAATGTCATCGGCTGGTTAGCTGCTCTCATTTGCCAATTCAATGCTAAGTCTGCACTCGCCTCTTTAGATTTATACAGCGATGCTGGTAACTTGATCTCTACGCCTACTAAATCACTATTAGCAGCTAAAACCGTTTTCTCAACGCTATGATCAACCCTTAGATCTATCGAAGCAGTACCTTCTGTCATTGCTAAAGCAGGCTGTTTTAACCAGTGATATAAACGCTGAGTCTCAACGTCAAATTGACCATCAACTCTAACGCTATTGCCGTTTTGCAATTGTGGGTCATTACTGTAATCGCCTAACACCAAGCTAATAGGCTTATCCCATAGTCGCCCATTAAGCTTCTCAGACACTAAACCTTTACTCGATGAATAGGCAATAGGTCCGGCAAGATCATTCACCACTAAGCCAATATTAGCCATATTGAGCTCACTGCTTGTTATTGCAGCCGTAAAGTCAACCTGTGTTTTATCGACATCGGCCTTCTTTAACGGTACATACAAACGTATTTCCGCATCATGTAAATCCCCAGATGCCTGCCAATCACCAAGCGTATTTTCTAAACGCGCCTTTAACGGTGACGTTTGCAAAATAGTTAAAACGTCACCCAGATCACCTGCAATACGACTATCAATTTCAACCGCTGCATTGTCACCAGCACCGCGAACAAGCACGTTCGCCTTACTCATCACTAACTGTTCAAACTCACCTGAATAAACTGACATTTCAACATCACTGTCCGCCAGTATTAACAAACCATCTACTTTTTTGACTGGCGCCCATTTTGGATGAAAATTAAAATCAGCATCGGCTAAATTTAAATACATTTGAATACTACGCTTGTGCTTATCTTTTTTAGCTAAAGAGCCATGATAAACAAAACCGCCATCAACAATATCAGCTTCAAAATCACTTTGCGCAATCCAGTTCTGCACATTGCTATTCATTTTATACGGCAGCAATTTCAATAACTGTGAACTGTGTGAATCACTCACACCAATATGCATTGCCATATGGCTCGATTCATCTTCAATACGAGTTTGTCCATTAATAAATAAGCGAGCAGCAAAGCTACCGGTATCACCCGTCATCGTAAATTGCATATCATCAGCATTAACCAACAGTCGATTATTACGCATTGACCAGCTCACTCGACTTTCTATTTGATCAAATAATAAAGCGTCGTGATAAACCTTAGGTAGATGTAAAGAAAAGTGCCTATCATTGACCAACTCAATATTGCCCTCGGTCGATGAAGCATTGATATAACCGGTTAAACCCGTAACGCCAGGGATATTTTTCCAAGCATTCACACTCACATTATCTAATATCGCCTCCAACTCGAATCCGGCTAACGACTGATTATAGGGAATGGAAAGATGCAATTGATTGACCGAACCATCAATATTTAATGATGCTAGAGCCTCAGACAATTCTTCATCAACAAAGCGACTACCATTGATGATTTCTGTTAGTTGACCAACATCGACCGTCGGCATACTCAATAAAATATTCGATACCGTTGTATCGTCTCTCTCAATTAAAATGTTTGCCAACGGCATATTGAGCGGCTCATCGCGCCATGAAGCACTTAACTGCTGCCACCATAAATCAATACCTTGCTGGTCATTGATTTCGGCACTTAGGCGCAAGGTAATATCACTTAATCGCCAATCGGGATTATCATTTCTCTGTAACGTACCATTGTTTATTTCAACGCTGGCCTGCCAATTTTCATGCGGCTTTTTAACTGCCCAAAACTGGCCACTCCAATTATCCACTAACCATTGATCGTTATTATTTGAACTGTTGTTGTTGATGTTGCTGTTATTGGTAGTGGTGATGTTACTGCTGCTTGAGACAAACCAAGGCGACAAGCTCAGTTGCTCAGCTACTGCATAGACATCCACTTGCGCATCAACAGAAAAGGGATCACCTATCGCGTTAGCATAAATCGTTAAATTACCGTCGTCGCCACCTTGCTGCGTAAAAACAAATTGTCGTGTTTCTTCAAACTGCTGAAAATGCATTTGCATTACCGGCATTTGTATTCGTGAATCTATCCATTGATTACCCGCTATCCATTGGTTGTCGGGTAAATCAATATTAATTTCCTGCGCATCAATCGTCTGCAAACGCCGAATAAACTCATCTAACGATAAGGTCCGACGCTCACCGCTTAAGTCTAAACCCAGAAGTGTCCATTGATTGGTCGGCGTCTTATCTAATGAAAGCGATAATTTTTTCGCACTGATATGTGTAATACGTAAACCTAAATCTATTGCCGAAGCAATTAAATCTAGTCGCAATTCACCTTTAACTAACGAAAAGACTGTTTGGGGAGGTGTTGCAGAATCTGAAGAATCAGACGAATGAGGTAAACTTGCAACTAATGAATCGACTCGAAATACGGGTCTGAATTTTTTCCACTCGCCACTCAAACCTTCTAACTGCCATTCAAGGCCCGTTCGATTCTCTAGGTAAGAAACCAATTGTGGAGAAAGCTTTTCGAGCTGGGGCATATAGAAACGCCCTAAGCTCATACAAACAGCCAGCACTATATAGACGCCGGCAATAAATATTAGCAACGACCATAAAAAGCGATCAATAAAACGAAAATAATTCACGCTAGCCTCTAACCATTAATCCGCTAGTGGGCGCAGCCTTAATTGTGATCATCATTATAAACAGCACCTTAAAAGCCCACACTAGGATAAAACCACATAAAACTGTTCCTGTGTATAAACAGGCTCAACTTGAAATTCAATTTGCTTATCTAACAACTCTTGTAAGTCAGCCACAACGCCTGCATCTTCATCAATCAAGCGATCGACAACTGACTGTGACGCAAGTACTAATAAACGATTGTTTTCATAGGCTCTCGCCTCTCGCAGAATCTCTCTGAATATTTCAGAGCACACGGTTTCGGCTGATTTTATCGAGCCGCGACCATCGCAGACATGACACGACTCACTTAATACATGCTCTAAACTTTCACGCGTTCGTTTTCGCGTCATTTGAACCAAACCTAAATCCGAAAAACCCCCAACGTGACTCGTCGTTTTATCTTTTTCGACGGCTTTCTCTAAAGTGCGCAATGTCTGACGTTGATGCTCTTCACTTTTCATATCAATAAAATCGATAATAAT
>JABIQF010000074.1 GCA_018668095.1 Cellvibrionales bacterium | reverse complement strand
TTTTTACTGGCAATAGCAGCTGAGCCAATAGCATATTGAGTATCATTAAAAATAAAGTCGGCTTCGGTTTCTCTTAAGCTGCCACACAATGATTGATTATTATTAACAATGCCTGAAATTTTTTCTTCAGCATCGTTAGTATCTTGAAAAAAAGTGGCGTCTATTGAATATTGATTCTGAGTATCCGTATCAGAAATTAATATTACGCTGGCCGACTCTACAGCAAATTTCTTGTGCAGTTCAGATTGCAGTAGCGTGAATATATTATTCAGAGAGCCTGCATTAATAAGATCAATCACTAAAGACTGAGTCGTGTTTAGTAAGTTATCATTTTCTTTAGCTGCTTCAATTAGCTCGCCGAGTTTGTGGCGAGTTTGTATGCCACGCTCTCTTAATATTGCTACTTGGCGCTCAATTAATGACGTTGCATTACCACTATTATGTGGCAAAGATATCTCGGCTAAGATGGTAGGGTTGCGGTGAAAAAAATCAGGGTTGTTGGTTAAGAAGTTGGCAACCGTTTCATCAGATAATGCTTGGTTTGCATTGTCATTTTGTTCGTTATTGATGTTGGCTGAACTCATAATGTAATTTTCCCGTCAAAAACTTTAGTTGCGCTACCTGTCATAATGAGAGCGGCGTTGCCGCCTGACCATTGAATATTTAATTGACCACCAAGAAGTTCTACATCGACTTCGGCATCAAGTATACCGTTATTAATGCCTGCTGCTACTGCAGCGCATGCACCACTGCCGCAAGCTTGTGTTTCTCCAACACCTCGCTCGAATACCCGCAATTTAATGCTATTGCGAGAAAGTATTTGCATAAAGCCAACGTTCACATTATTGGGAAACTGACTGTGGCACTCTAACACTTCACCCAAGCCTGCAACATCAGCGGTATCAATATTGTCGACTACCATAACAGCATGTGGATTACCCATGGAGACAGGAGTAATTTCGCTACTGCCTTGTGCATGGTCAATACTATAGGTGTTCGGCTGTGGGCTTGCACTCAGTGCGTTGTCTGGCGTAAAAGGTAGCGACATAGGATCAAAGCTGGGTACGCCCATATCAACCCGAAAGGTGTTTTTATCGACGACATCAATATTAATGAGGCCGGTGTTAGTCGATACTTTTAAATGCCGTTTGCCCGTGAGCTTTTTATCGGTGACAAATTTTCCAAAACAGCGCGCGCCATTGCCGCACTGTTCAACTTCAGTGCCATCGCAATTGTAGATACGATAATGAAAATCTGTTTCTGTAGTGGCGGGCGGCTCTACTAGCAATACTTGATCGCAGCCAATGCCTAAATGTCGATCGGCAATATGACGAATATGGGCTGCGCTGAGTTGAGCATTTTGCGATAGCAAATCAATAACAACAAAGTCATTGCCAAGCCCGTGCATTTTGGTAAATCGCAATTGCATAAATAAAACCTGCTCAGCTATCTAGATTGATCGGTTGTTGTAATGATGAAGTTAATATCGGATTAAGAAATATCAACTAAATAGTTTTTTCACCGCGTACTAAATCTTCAATTGTTTCGCGCTCTCGCACAATATGAAACGCATCGCCATCGACCATGATTTCGGCAGCGCGTCCACGACTGTTATAGTTGGACGCCATAACAAAACCGTAAGCGCCCGCCGAGCAAAGACAAAGTAAATCTTGTTCGGCAATCGCGAGTGATCGATCCTTGCCAAGAAAGTCACCGGTTTCACAGACGGGACCCACGACATCATAAATGTACGCTGGGTGATCTGCTTTTTCAGTGAGCGGCAAAATATCCATCCACGCATTGTAAAGCGCAGGACGAATCATATCGTTCATGGCGGCATCAACAATAGCGAAGCGTTTTTCTTCGTTATGTTTAATCGTATCGACACGCGTCAACAAGACACCTGCATTAGCGGCAATTGATCGGCCAGGTTCCATCACTAATGATTGTGTACGGCCAGCTAAGGTTTTAAGCAGGGTGGCAACATAGTCAGCGGGTGAAGGCGGTTGTTCATCTTGGTAGCAAACACCTAGGCCGCCACCGACATCAATATGCGATAAGGTAATGCCAGCTTCTGCTAAATGATCAACCAGTTCAAGCACGCGTTTAAGTGCGTCATTAAACGGCGACAGCGAGGTAAGCTGTGAACCAATATGGCAGTCGATACCGATAACATTAATCGACGGCAGCGAGTGAGCGCGCTCATAGACACGCGGCGCTTCATCAATATCAATGCCGAATTTATTTTCTTTTAGCCCGGTTGAAATGTAAGGATGCGTTTGCGCGTCGACATCAGGATTAACGCGTAATGATATTGACGCAACTACACCAAGCTCTTCAGCTATTGAAGCAATGCGTTCAAGTTCTGTTTCAGATTCAATATTAAAACAATGAACGCCCACTTTTAATGCGCGGGTAATCTCATGTGACTTTTTGGCTACGCCAGAAAACACCACTTTTGCAGGATCACCACCGGCCAATAATACGCGTTCGAGTTCGCCGACAGAAACAATATCAAAACCGCTACCGAGTTTAGCCAGCACGCTTAGCACGCCTAGGTTAGAGTTAGCTTTTACTGCGTAGCAAACTAAATGCTCACCGTTTTTTTCAGCGCTTGAAGTGTCAGCATCTAAAGCGTCACGATAAGCAAGATAGTGAGTTTCTAGCGCTTTTTTCGAGTAGACATAAGTTGGCGTGCCAACTTGCTCGACAATAGAGCTCAGTGGCAATTGCTCGGCCATAAGTTGGCTATTTTGATAATGAAATTCTGACATGCTGTAAGTGTATTCCTACCGTTCAATCGGATTCGCTATTGGTTGTTCTGCTCGATGTTTTACCCGTCGATTTTTTTCAATACAGTATTTTTTGTTACTGTTGAGTCATCGATGACAATAGTGCTGTTGTTGATATTATCTTGTGGTAAATACAATGCGCCTTTTTGACCGCAAGCAGAAATGCATGCGGTTAATACTGACAATGATAAAAAAAACATCAGCGGAGTTGTTTTCGCCAGTGTTTTTCGTTGAGTGGTTTTCATCATTTTTGCATCACCTTTTTTGTCTTTAAAAAGAGATAGGTTTATCTTTGTTTAATAGCATCGCTTGCTTTAGCCGCGGCTTGTTTCACTTGCTCGGGCGCTGTGCCGCCTAAATGATTTCGACTAGCAACCGATCCTTCTAAAGTAAGAATGGCAAACACATCTTTTTCAATAGCCTTACTAAACGTTTGCAGTGTTTCTAACGATAATTCGCTAAGGTCACAATTAAGGTCAATACATTTTGCCACGGCGTTACCCACAATTTCATGCGAGTCTCTAAACGCAATACCTTTACGCACTAAGTAATCGGCAAGGTCGGTTGCTGTTGAAAAACCTTTGCCTGCAGCGTCGCGCATATTCTCTGTTTTTGCAGTAATCGCTGGCACCATGTCGGCATAAGCATTAAGGCAATCTAATAAAGTGTCGACGGTATCAAACAACGGCTCTTTATCTTCTTGGTTGTC
>JABIQF010000036.1 GCA_018668095.1 Cellvibrionales bacterium | reverse complement strand
GTCGTGCTCAAGCTTCGCCGTTAAGGTTGCGGCATTTTTGGTTACTTTTTTTTGCTGTAGCACAGCGTAGTTTGCGCAGCGCCCAAAGGGCGACCCGTAGGGTGAGCATAGCGAATCAAAAAGTGACTGGCATGTCGGGCCACTCCCGACGACCTTGAACTTAAAATTTCAAAGAAAGTATGAAAATCCAGAATATAAAACCACTATAAAATATTGATGATCTGAAATAGGTCTAAGGAACTATTCAATACCCTATTGACCAATCAAATCATTAATCAATGCCTTATTCGCATTACTCCGCTCCTGCGAAATAGACGAAATATTATAAACAGAAACCGGATCCGTCTTACCACGAATCTTAATCGTCTTATGACTATCGACACTCAACGTATGCTTCTCTTGCAGTGCATCATGACACTGCTCTTGAATAATAATCTGCCCCTGCTGTGCCTCATTACAAAGCCTAGACGCCAAATTAACTGAATCACCAATCACGGTGTATTCCAATCTATCCTTCGATCCCAGTAACCCAGCAAGCATCTCTCCGCTGTTAATACCAATCCGTAAATGAATAGGAATTAAACCTTGGTCAACACGTTTTTTATTAATACGCTCAGTCAACTCCTGCATGAGTAATGCGCAACATACAGCATGGTATTGATGATCTTCATCAGCTCTTGCTGCGCCAAAAACTATCATGACGCAATCACCTAAAAATTTATCGACAGTGCCATAATGCAGTTTGGCGCAAGATGCGTAGTAACCAAAATATTCATTTAAAAGACTACTTACTTCTTCAGGTGACATTTGTTCCGACATCTGTGTAAATCCAACAATGTCAGCAAATAGTGCAGTGGCCTGCACGTTTTCACCTTTAAAGTTCACATTGTCGAGTTCGTTAATAATTTTATTCGCTACGTCAGGATCTAAAAAACGGCCTAAAACATTTTCAACTTCAGACTTGCGCGCTAAATCTTTACTCATTCGATTCAATGATTGAATCAATTGACCAAGTTCATCATTACGACGTTCAGGAATATGCGTTAAATCACCGTTGTGAATGTTGGCGGCAACATTGGCAATGTATTTTAACGGCGCAGTCACATGACGACTCATAAAGAAAATAATGGTCGTCAATAATAAGCAGAGGGCTGCCGTAGTAGTAAACAGCGTGTAAGCCATTTGCTCGAAATGCCCCATTAATGATGATTCATTAAATACGGTAACGGCAAAGCCGCCTGTGGCACCTCTGAACATAATAGGATGAGAATAGACAACGCCATAGTCAAACTTTGAAATGTGTTTTGATATAGTCGATGCCTGCGTTTGGAATTGCTCGGCAGGAAAAAGGGATTTGTTTTTTCTTAAATCCTTTGCTGTTCTGCTAGGCATAATGCCAGATACCGCAATCGCTTCTCCGCGATGATTAAAAATACCCGACCCTATAAAATTGTTATCGAGCGCGACTTGGTTAATTAATACAGCGAGTTCCATTTTGGCATCGGCAAATAAGGGTTCGATAGCACTGGCTGCTACTTGTGCAGTGATTACTCTAGCAAATTGATCCATCTGCTTTTGTTGAAAGTTTCGGTGGGCATCAATCATGATGTAAGCGAGAACAATCATGCCAAAAAGCAGTGGCAGTAGGAAATAGGCTGAGACTTTTAATTCGATAGGAAAACGAATACTGGGCGCACCTATGGGTTCAAGTTGTGGTTTGCTTCGACGTTCATGCCTTCGTTCAGGTCGTTGAGACTGGTTACGGCCTCGGCGTTGACCACTTCTGGTATTGAATTCTTCGCCACGTCTATCCGTCAAGCTACCTTCGCGGCTATCGCTTTCTCGTCTTTGCTGTTCAGGATTACTGTTTTCCACAACGAAATTCCACGACTGAGCTAATCGGTGTCTTATTTTAGACGGCTAAGAAATGCTTGGCTTAAAGGGACTCATGCTTCGTTTATAAACGCTAATGTGTCATGTGTAGTTGATAAACGGGCTAAATTTCCAAATTGTGAGCTGCCTCACAATCATTTTGACTACTAGTAACTTTAGTTGAATTACTATGATTTGCGACCGATAAGCGCAAATATTGACTGTTTTTTATCCATTATTTCTCTGAATGACCGATTATGGATAAAGTTTTACAGTCGTTTTCGATTTTTGTCTTGCAATGCGGTTGCGAGAAGAGCCGAATAGCCGTTGGTAAATATGAGTATCTTAGAGCGGTTAACCGCCGTCATATTTACTTGAGGATATCGAGTGGTATTTTAATTTTATTAAATAGGGGATTGTATGAAAATTATAGGTAAAGCATTAATTGCTATGTTTACTGTTGTTCTTTTAGTTGCTTGCAATAGTGATGATGGTTCAGCGGTATCGAATGCAGGTGAAGCAGCATCAGATGCAGTTGAAGACACTTTAGACAGTATTGGTGGTGCATTGAATGATGTCACAGAAAGTGCGGGTGATATGGTTGAGGGCGCTTCTGACGTTGTGAGTGATGCGGTTGATAGTGCTTCTGAAATGGCTTCAGACGCTGCTGATTCAATGAGCGATATGGCAGCAGACGTTGATGCGGTTGATTCAGCTGATCTAGAAGCTGAGGTTGATACATCGGCTATTGATGATGCGAAAGCGGAAGTGGATACTTTATTACAGTAGTTTCTTTATTGAAGTAGCTTCTTTATTAAGTAGCTCTTAGTTGGAGTGATGCCGTTCATTCGGTCAGTGATTCAATAATAAAGATGCTAGCCGGCATAATATTAAAAAAAATTATGCCGGTTTAGCTATAAAATTTTTTTTCATGATTGAGGCGTTGACGGTAAACCTAGCCTTTGTCTTATCAATCCATGCCCATTTTTTTATGTCTTAATATAGCCAGGCGTCGAGCTAATACCTGCATATCTTCTACCGTGTCAGATTCATCCATAATTTCCAAGCCCAGCAAACTTTCGAGAATATCCTCTAGCGTGATAATACCTTGTGTATCTCCGTATTCGCTAACGACCAGCATGATATGCACATGACTACTAATAAACGTTTCGAACGCTTGAAGTAACGAAGAGGCATCCAATATAGCGCCTAGTTCTCGTCCGTAATTTTTTAGGGGCTTCTCACCATGTCCATCGTTTTGCGCTATGAATAAATCATCGCGTAAAACAAATCCGGTTATTTTATCGTGGTCGGTATATATAGGAATACGCGAAAACATTTTACGGTTTTGCTTAGCCAGTAAATTATTGATTGTGCTGTCTTCATGCATCGCGAATACCACCGAGCGTGGCGTCATGGCGGTGCGTACTTCTGTTTCACCCAGTAAAAATAAATTTCTTAATACAATAGATTCGTGTTTTTCTAGCTGGCCTTCTTGTTCGCCTAGTTTAGCCATGGCTGAGAATTCTTTGCGGCTAAAGCCTTGCAGCTTTGGCTCGTGCGATAAACCTTGGGTTAATTTATTGGAGAGTAAAACAAAAGGGTATAACAGGCGAATTAAAAAACGGAGGCTATAAGCGGTTATGGGCGCTAGCTTGCGCCAGTAGTGAGCACCTAAGGCTTTGGGAATAATTTCTGAGAAAATCAAAATCACCAACGTAAGGATGGCAGAGAAAACACCTAAATAGACACTGCCAAAAATGGCTGCAGCTTGTGCGCCGGCTCCTGCAGCGCCCATAGTATGAGCAACAGTATTTAGGGTTAAGATAACCGCGAGTGGGCTGTTAATATCTTCTTTAAGTTCTCGCAGCACGCTGCCGTAGGGTTTGCCTTCTTGTTCGGCGTTAACAATAAATGATGTTGATACACTTAATAGCACCGCCTCTGCAATTGAGCAGAGAAACGAAAATCCAACCGCGATAAAGATAAAAGTCGTTAGTAATAGCATGGTTGCTATTGTGCCGAATAAAAATAAGAAATGACATTTAAATTGAGTGTTTTTTCTTATCCAAACAATCGCAACTTATTTTAGATTGTAGACTTTGGGCGCAGTATAAAACTCAACCCCTAAGACGAACAACTCACACTAATACGCTTACCCCAATCTGGCGGCATTTTCGCATAGTCTTCAAATTTCGGTTGCTCGTCAAAAGGCTTACTTAATACTTCTGCCAATTGCTCTAATTCTTTATAATCACCCACTTCGGCTTTATCTATCGCTTGCTGCGCTAAGTAATTACGTAACACATATTTAGGATTAACTGCCGCCATCGCTTGCTGACGCTCAGCCTCATCAATACCTTCGCTTTTTAAACGCTGCTGGTATTTAACTAACCAAGCATCAAAGCCTTCTCTATTAATAAAGTTATCACGCAATGGATGTTGATGGTCGTTGATGCTAACGCTGCCAAGCTGCCTAAAGGTATTGGTGAAGTCAGCTGCAGAGGCTTGCATTAACTCCAGTAATTCAGAGACAAGCTGTTGATCATTATCATCAGCGTTTTGTAAGCCTATTTTACTGCGCATCAAACTTGAATAATGACCAATAAGACTGGGCCGGTAATGCGCTAATGCTGCTTTGATTTGTGTTTCATCAATTAATGATGAGAGCGCTTGGGCTAAAGCATTGAGATTCCACAGCGCTACGCCGGGTTGCGCGTTAAATGCATAGCGGCCTGAATTGTCAGAGTGATTACAAACAAAGCCTTCATTGTAATCATCTAAAAAGCCAAAGGGACCATAGTCAAAGGTCTCTCCCAATATCGACATATTATCTGTGTTCATAACGCCATGAGCAAAGCCAACACTTTGCCATTGAGCAATCATTCGTGCGGTTTTTTCGACTACTTGCGATAAAAATACCGCATAGCGTCCGCTACCACTGCGTTCAGCTGCCTCAGGAAAATACTGCTCTATACAGAAATCAGCTAATTTTTTAACGAGTTCAGGTTGCTCGGTATAGTGAAAGAATTCAAAGCTGCCAAAGCGAATATGACTACGAGCCACACGTAATAACATGGCGGCCGATTCTTCTTTTTCGCGCCAAACCGTTTGTTCGCCAGTGGTAATACAAAGTGATCGCGTTGATGCAATGCCCAGCGCTGTCATGGCTTCACCGCATAAATATTCTCTAATGCTTGAGCGCAATACGGCGCGGCCATCGCCCATACGTGAATACGGTGTTGGTCCTGCGCCTTTTAAATGCAAATCGAATGAACCTTGTGGGGTATCAATTTCACCTAGTAATAACCCTCGGCCATCACCTAACTGATTAACATAATGGCCGAATTGGTGGCCAGCATAAACCATGGCTAAAGGTTTGCTATTGGGTAGTGGCGCGCCACCGCTAAAGGCCGATAAAAACGGTTCGCCATTATTGTTGGTTAAATCGATGCCTAACTGATTGGCTAGGGCATGATTACGAATAACCCAGCATGGTGCGCCAATAGTACTGGCTTGCGTAAGGCTATAGAGTTTTGCATCGAGTTCTGCAAAACGGTTATTTAATGGGGGTATTGGATTCATAAATGATTAACGAGCCAGTTAAATGAGCGAGCGTATTTTATTGTATAGCTTTATGACGCAAGTATATCGTTAAATTGACTGGTTTGGATGGGTGCTAATGAGCGTAATAATGTAAAAAGAGAAGGAGAAAAGCAGAGCGAGTGAGTCGCTTATCGCGCTAGGCGAAATTTAATAGGCATAATGACTTCAAAGGTTTCGCCTACTAATTGCTTTGGAGCAGCCGGGAAGGGCGTAGCATTTTTGACCGCGCGTGCGGCGGCTTTATTGAGCGAGCTAAAATCAGCGCGTTTATCATAATCCACTTTTTGTATATCACCCATACGACTAATGGTTAATTTTAAAATAACATCTCCTTGCTGGTTTCTATCTATAGCTGAGCTAGGGTAAATAACATGTTGATAAGTTTTCTTTAATAAATTTGAGCGGTATATTCGAAACAGTCCGGCTTGTTGTGCTGATGATGTATTTTGGCTAGCGATAATAATACGTTGAGCAGCAACCGTTTTTTCAGATGGATTGTCTAGCTTAATAGTGATTTCATTGTCATCGGTTGACTTTAATACCGATTGAGTGACTCTCTTGAGGTCATTAGATAATGATTCAGTCGCAGTATTGAGAGCTGATGATTTGCTAATAGAGTTATTGATAGAGTTGCTAATAGAATTATTAATAGAGTTAGTAGCAGATGATGAGCTTAAATTAACTGGTGTTGATTTTTCTCGGTCAAATGAAGAAGCATTAGCTAATGAAATAGGGCTCGCTAAAGTTATTAGCAAAGCTAATTTGATGAGACTCGATAAAATTTTTGATTGTTCAACTTGCATTTTTTACTCCAAGATCCTTCAATAACAAATAATTTAACGTGTCGATTTATTATTTTAGGAGAAGAGTTGCACAAGAATAGAATGCTCGATGAGTTTGTGCATGCATTAACAGTATAGTGAGTCTTAAAAAAATCACATGAACTAATTAAAAAAATAGCGAATATTTTTAATTTATGGGTTGGTTTTCCCAGTTTTTTTGCGTTATTTAGCCATAACTAGTGAATGGGTCTCATTTTTTTGCATGGCTTATTTAAATAGGACGTCAAACTCGCCTTAAAGTCTTCCGCTACGCCACTGTTGTTCCCAGATAACGAGTACCTTTTCTGAATAGCGTGTTTGCCCAACGCTGCCATTGTAGCGTGCCAATGCGAGCGCTAAATTGCCTTTTTCTTTTTTCAAATAAAATTGCAAAATTTTGCAGCCATAGCGAATGTTGGTTGCGATATCGGTGAGGTTGTCATCAGTGCGGCCAATTTCATTTTTCCAAAAGGGCATTACCTGCATTAAGCCCTGTGCGCCCGCCGAAGAAACGGCAAAGCGATTAAAGCTACTCTCAGCAGCAATAACAGCCAGTACAATATCTGGAGCAAGGCCACTGTTAAGTGCTTCTTGATAAACCGCAGTAAGGATTGAATAAGATTCTTTGTCACTGACTTTATAAGCAGACATACGTGCGCGCATACCGAGCAGCCACACTTCGCCATCAAACTTATCTTTAAGCGCTGTATCTTTGCCAAGGGTGCGTTGTAGAAAGTCTTTTAATTCTGAATCATCGAGTTGCTGTGTGCGGTTATCACTAGCGACGCTAATAGATGAAATACTGATAGCGAATAAGCACAGCAGTATTCTTAAGCGATGAGTGATACGTAATGAAGACATAAATAGACATTGGCTCGGTGGTTGCACGGGCGATAAAATGAATGTCATTATTCTTTGTGGAGCGCTTGTTCTTTGTTACAGGTAGTTCTTAATGGGCCGCGGCGTTATTGATTCGTAACGCCGTTGTTAGTGATAGTAATGAGTATAGCTATTGATGATGAATATGCGCCTATTAGCTTAGCAACTTTAACAATTCTTCAAGCGCTGTCTCGACAGGCATATCTTGATTGTCTGACGATGGCCGTGCGCGGTATTCCAACATACCTCTATCTAAGCCTTTATCACCAATCACTAAGCGGTGAGGGATGCCGATTAATTCCATGTCGGCAAATTTAACACCGGGGCGCTCATTTCTGTCATCGAGCAGTACTTCAATATTATGATCGAGTAATTGTTGATACAGCGATTCGGTTAGCGTTTTTACGCGCTCAGACTTTTGCATATTAATAGGCACGAGTACAACTTGAAACGGCGCAATAGACGCTGGCCAAATAATGCCGCCGTCATCATGATTTTGTTCAACCGTGGCGGCCATAACGCGCGACACGCCAATGCCGTAACAACCCATATGAACCACTTCACTTTTACCTGATTCATTGAGCACGGTGGCATTCAGTGCTTCACTGTATTTTTTACCAAGTTGAAAAATATGGCCAACTTCGATGCCGCGTTTAATTAATAACTCGCCTTTACCATCGGGACTTGGATCGCCGGCAACGACACAGCGAATATCGGTAATTAAAGAGGCTGTTGCATCACGATCCCAGTTCGCATTAGTGAGATGTTGACCATCTTGGTTGGCGCCACAAACAAAGTTATTAACGGCTGCGGCGGCATGATCAACAATAATTGGCATATCGAGTTTAACAGGCCCAATAGAGCCTGGTGCACAACCAGTAGCGGCGAGTATGTCGGCTTCACTTGCCATGGTTAAGGGCGAGGCAACATGCTCAAGTTTTTCAGCTTTAATGTCGTTAAGTTGGTGGTCGCCACGTAATATAAGCGCAACCAACGGTGTTGGGCTGTCTTCGTCAGCATTGACTAATAATGTTTTTAAGCTTTGTTGAGCAGTAATGTTTAATTGCTCGCACACTTCAATGATGGTTTTAGCATTAGGTGTATCGACCACATTAAGAGTCTGTTTTTCTGTTGGCTCAACAGTCGGCGCAATGGCTTCAGCGAGTTCAACATTGGCGGCATAGTCACTGTTATTGCTAAAGGCGATATCGTCTTCGCCCGATTCAGCAAGTACGTGAAACTCATGGCTGGCATTGCCACCAATTGAGCCAGTATCGGCTAATACTGCACGAAAATCTAAACCGATACGGCTAAAGATTGCCGAGTAGGCATTGTGCATAACATTATAGGTGTCATTTAGGCTGGCCTGACTAATATGAAAAGAATAGGCATCTTTCATCGTAAATTCACGCGCGCGCATAATGCCAAAGCGAGGTCTTATTTCATCGCGAAACTTTGTTTGAATTTGAAAAAGATTAATGGGTAGCTGTTTATAGCTTTGTAACTCATTACGCATTAAATCGGTCACTACTTCTTCGTGAGTAGGTCCTAAGCAAAAGCCACGTTGATGACGATCTTTGATGCGCAGTAACTCAGCACCGTATTGATCCCAGCGGCCTGACTCTTCCCAAAGCTCGGCTGGCTGAACAACAGGCATTAATATTTCTTGTGCGCCGGCGTTATTCATTTCTTCGCGCACTATGGCTTCAATTTTTCGCAGTACGCGCAATCCCATGGGTAGCCAAGTATAAAGACCGGATGCTAACTTGCGAATCATTCCCGCGCGTAGCATTAGCTGGTGACTAATCACCTCTGCATCGGCTGGGGTTTCTTTTAATGTGGCTATTAAGAGTTGGCTGGCGCGCATAGTATTTTTTATCTAGTTATGTAACGGGCTTGATACTGCTAGTGCTCAGCAATATAAGCGTTGTGATTGATGGGAGTAAAAAATAAAAACCGGGGCTGGAAAATCCATGCCCCGGTCATCGACGTGTTCACTGTAGTAGCTGAGCAGGTCTATCTTTCATTGTTCAATGACGTTTGAGTAATTACTCAGCCATTTCTTTTAGTTTCTTCAATGGACGTACTTTAACTGCAATGCTGGCTGGTTTTGCTTTAAATACAGTTTCTTCGCCAGTAAATGGGTTAATACCCTTACGTGCTTTACGCGCAGGCTTCTTAACTGTAGTTACTTTAAGCATGCCAGGTAAAACGAATTCACCACAAGCACGTTTCTTGATGTGACGCTCAATTAATGAAGAAAGCTCTTCAATAACCGCACCAACTTGCTTACGGCTAAGATCAGTTGATTCTGCAATTTCAGTCAAAATTTGAGTTTTGCTATAGCGTGCGCTAACGGCTTTGCCAGCAGCTGGTTTTGCAGCAACTTTTTTAGCAGGCGCTTTTTTCTTAGCAGGTGCTTTTTTAGCGGCTGGTTTTTTCTTAGCAGGTGCCTTTTTCTTTGCAGCAACTTTTTTAACAACTTTCTTAGCAGCTGGTTTTTTCTTAGCAGCAGTTTTTTTAGCAGCCATGGGTTATCCTCAGATTAGTCAGTTAAAGCTATTATAAATCCAGCTTACGCTGGGTTAATTTACGTTTTTTTTTGATACGTTGCTTTAACTTAAAAGGCAAAAAAAGCTATAAAATAGGGCTTATTTTGCCTTTAATCAAAACACTGTTTCAAAGTTTAAAAACGACGGATGTATATATATCGAAAACAAGATACGCTGGCAATCAAAAAAAGCCTTATTTTTAGGGTTTTTTTGGCATTTTTCAAAAACTGATTAAAACATTTTTTTTGTTATTGATGAAATAATGCGTTAATTCGCCCCTCTATTTAGGGTGTTAGATTGTAATGCCGCTGTGATTAGCTTGATGTTATTGGGTATGGAAATGAGTTCACTTAAATAGCCGAGTTATATGCTCTGAATTATTAATAAATAGCTCTGAAAGTGATCGCTAACCGCTAAAGGTACTGAAATGGGCTTTTTATGTGTTCTATAACGTTATTCTGTGTTTAACCGTAAGCAAAACTTAGAGTATAATGCCGCGCGCTCAAGGTGGGTGTTGGTCATATTGATACCAATACTGACCCATAATTGAGTGGTTTTAGTTAAGCAGACTCAATAGATAAAGTCGTTTAAGAGAGCAGCGGAGATACAAACGGTTATGCCGATTTACGAATACCAATGTGAGGCTTGTCACCATAAGATGGAAGCTTTGCAGAAAATGGCCGATGCGCCGTTAACAGAGTGCCCTGCGTGTCAGCAGCCCTCATTAAAGAAGTTGATTTCGGCGGCGGCTTTTAAATTAAAAGGCAGTGGCTGGTACGAGACAGATTTTAAAAATAACAATAAGCCGGCTGCGAGCGCTAATAAAACCAGCGCTGATAAATCTGCCAGCGACTAATAATGATTATTTTCAAGCAGTGGTCTGATGTATAGGACGGCTGTTAACGCTTATGATTAAGCTGGGTAAAATGGTTTTGCTCAGCAAGCACAAACAATGATAACGAGGTTTTCTTGACAGATTCAGTGAGTAAGTCCGGCGCTAGCAGCCGCAGAAGTGACTATTGTGGCCAGGTTGGCTTGGCACAAGTCGATACAGAAGTGTCACTTTACGGTTGGGTTGATCGCCGTCGTGACCATGGTGGCGTCATTTTTATCGATTTGCGTGACCGCGATGGCATTGTGCAGGTGGTATTTGATCCTGACACTGGCGATAACTTCACTTTGGCAGACAAAGTTCGTAGTGAATACGTCATACACGTTAAAGGTGTAGTGCGTGCGCGCTCTGAGGCAACGGTTAACCCTGATATGACTACCGGTGCCATTGAAGTCTATGCAAAATCGTTAGAGATTTTGAATCAGGCTGAAACACCGCCGTTTCAATTAGATGAATTCACCGATGTGGGTGAAGATGTTCGTCTCAAATACCGCTATTTAGATTTACGTCGCAACGATATGCAGCAAAAGCTTCGTTTGCGTTCAAAAGTCTCTTCTAATATCCGTAGTTTTCTTGATCGTGAAGGCTTTTTGGATATTGAAACGCCAATTCTTACCCGCGCTACGCCAGAAGGTGCTCGTGACTATTTAGTGCCTAGCCGAACGCATGAAGGCAAGTTCTTTGCTTTACCGCAATCACCTCAATTGTTTAAGCAATTGCTTATGGTGTCGGGTTTTGATCGTTATTATCAGATTGCTAAATGTTTTCGTGATGAAGATCTACGCGCAGACCGACAGCCTGAGTTTACCCAAATCGATATTGAAACCACGTTTATGTCTGAATCCGAAATTATGGATATGACAGAGCAATTGATTTCGGAGCTGTTTGCCGAAGTCATGAACGTGAAATTTGATCGCTTTCCTAAAATGCCTTATGCCGAGGCGATGCAAGACTATGGCAGTGATAAGCCCGATTTACGTATTCCATTAAAGCTCGTCGATGTGAATGATTTAATGTCGACAGTTGAGTTTAAAGTGTTCAACGGTCCAGCTAATGATCCAGAAGGTCGAGTAGCGGCATTAAAAGTGACTGGCGGCAGTAAGTTAAGCCGTAAAGAAATTGATGGCTACACCAAGTTTGTCAGCATTTATGGCGCTAAAGGCTTGGCTTGGGTCAAAGTGAATGATCGCGCTGCTGGCCTTGAGGGTTTGCAATCGCCTATTTTGAAGTTTATGCCTGACGATACTGTGTTGGCATTAATGGACCGATTAGAAGTAGAAGACGGCGACATTGTCTTCTTTGGTGCGGATAAAACCAATATCGTGAATGAGGCGCTTGGCGCATTGCGTTGTAAGTTGGGTGAAGACCTCAACTTATATACCTGCGAATGGGCACCGCTTTGGGTAGTGGATTTCCCGATGTTTGAAAAGACCGATAGTGGTCAGTGGACAGCATTGCATCATCCATTTACAGCGCCATCATGCAGTCCTGAAGCGCTTGAGGCCGATCCTGGCACGGCGTTATCACAAGCCTATGACATGGTGCTTAACGGTACTGAGTTAGGTGGCGGTTCTATTCGTATTCATCGTGCTGAGATGCAGTCAGCGGTTTTCCGTTTATTGTCGATTAGTGAAGAAGAAGCACAAGAGAAGTTTGGCTTCTTATTGGATGCCTTAAAGTACGGCGCGCCACCGCACGGTGGATTAGCCTTTGGTTTGGATCGCTTAGTGATGTTAATGACCGGTTCTAGCTCTATCCGTGATGTGATTGCCTTTCCTAAAACGCAATCGGCAGCCTGTGTTATGACTGAAGCGCCAGGTAATGTTGATAACAAGCAATTGCGTGAGTTAAATATTAAATTACGCCAAGTCGATAAAGACGCTAAACCTGCTTAATGTTTGTGCTCTCTTTCTGCTTAGCTAAGCAGAAAGAGAGCCTATTCTTTTTTCCCTCTTTTTTTCATCCTACAGTTACCTTTCTTTCGCTCTTCGTTTGATTTCTTTTTGGTTTCCTTTTTCTCGTTATCTCACTCAGCAAATAAGTTAGGCAAAGCCTTTTTTTAAGTTAGGTAAAGCCTTTTTTTATGTGTCT
>JABIQF010000078.1 GCA_018668095.1 Cellvibrionales bacterium | reverse complement strand
TTTTGTTCAAGATGATGCGCATATCTTCTGTGCTGAAAATGCGATTCAAGAAGAAGTCTCTATCTTTATTGATTTACTGTATGACGTTTACAAAGATTTCGGCTTTGACGAAGTGTTAGTGAAATTATCGACGCGCCCAGAACAGCGCGTGGGTGAAGACGCTATTTGGGACAAAGCAGAGCAGGCTTTAGAGCTGGCTTTAGATAATAAAGGCTTGGCTTGGGATTTGCTGCCAGGTGAAGGCGCATTTTACGGCCCTAAAATTGAATTTTCGCTGCGTGATTGTATTGGTCGCGTATGGCAATGCGGCACCATTCAGGTCGATTTCTCGATGCCGGGCAGGTTAGATGCGCAATATGTGGCCGAAGATGGCAGCCGACAAGTACCGGTTATGTTGCATCGGGCTATTTTGGGTTCATTTGAGCGATTTATCGGCATGTTGATTGAGCAATATGAAGGTAAATTTCCCGCTTGGTTGTCCCCAGTGCAGGCGGTAATAATGAATATTACGGATAATCAGGCCGATTTTGCCACTAATGTGCAAGAAACCTTAACAAAACAGGGTTTTCGGGTCGAAACGGACTTGAGAAATGAAAAGATCGGCTTTAAAATTCGCGCCCACACTTTAAGCAAGACACCTTATCTTTTAGTGGTTGGTGATAAAGAAGTTGAATCGGGTTCGGTTGCCGTTAGAACATTAGCGGGTGAAGACCTAGGAAGCATGACTGTTGATGCTTTCACCGAGTTGCTCAATGCCAATGTTGCCCAGCGTGGGCGCACACAGATAAGCGAGTGATTTTAGTTAAGAGTAGCTAAAAATCGCTAAGTTATTGTTTTTATGGCTAAAATAGCTAACTAAAGTGAATATAAATAACTGGAGATTTAATTATTAAGCAAATACAAATTGGTGGTAACGTCGCGTGAAAGGAAAAGATAGCAAGCGTGCAATCATTAATGAAGCGGTCGAAGCTTCCGAAGTCCTATTAATTGGGGCAGATGGAGAGCAAGTCGGCGTGGTACCCACAACTGAAGCAATGGCTATGGCGCAAGAAGCGTCATTAGATTTGGTTCAGATTGCTGGTGATAGTACCCCTGTAGTCTGCAAAATTATGGATTACGGCAAACATTTGTTTGATATTAAAAAGAAACGTGCGGCTTCAAAGAAGAAGCAGAAACAAACGCAAGTGAAGGAAATGAAATTTCGTCCTGGGACGGAAGATGGAGACTATCAGGTCAAACTACGCAACCTGACACGTTTCCTCGAAGCAGGGGATAAAGCCAAAGTAACGCTGCGTTTTCGCGGTCGAGAAATGGCACACCAACAGCTCGGGATGGAGCTACTCAAACGGGTCGAAGTTGACCTCGCTGAATTTGGTGCGGTCGAACAATTTCCAAAGATGGAAGGCCGACAAATGACGATGGTCATTGCCCCTAAAAGAAACAAATAGTTTTAGTAGCCAAAATTTAGCACCTTAAATTTAACTGCATCAAAAAGCTATTTGCCTAACATGGTGAGAGCTCACCGTTTTTTTATCAGTGTTTTTATAGCGTTTAAAAACCTCTGTATAAAAAGACACTAGGGCCGCCTTTATTTACATTTAACAATGCGAGTTTTAAAATGCCAAAAGCAAAAGTACACAGCGGCGCTGCCAAGCGCTTTAAAAAAACCGGAGCTGGCTATAAGCGTAAAAGCGCTAATAAAAGCCATATTCTTACTAAAATGACCACCAAGCGTAAGCGTCAGTTACGTGGCACATCTATTATTGATGCGGCAGATAAGCCGTTAATCGATAAGATGATGCGCGCCAACTAACTCACCCTTTATTTAACGCCGAAATTTTTAGGAGAACAAAATGCCTCGAGTAAAACGTGGAGTGGTTGCACGTCGTCGCCACAAAAAAATTCTTAAACAAGCCAAAGGTTACTATGGAGCACGTTCACGCGTATTCCGAGTTGCTAAGCAAGCGGTAACGAAAGCAGCGCAATATGCGTATCGCGATCGCCGTCAGCGTAAGCGTCAGTTTAGGGCCCTTTGGATTACCCGTATTAACGCAGCATCGCGCGCAAATGGCTTGAACTATAGCCGTTTAATTGCCGGTCTGAAAAAAGCGGAAGTGTTGCTTGATCGTCGTGTACTCGCTGATTTAGCGGTTCATGATAAAGCGGCATTTAGCAAAATCGTCGAGATGGCTAAGTCTGCACTTGCGTAGGCTTTAAGCGCTCAAGTTTATTTTGAGTGTTATCGGTTTACCGATCTTGATCGACGTAAAAAGGGGAAAGGGCGTATGCTCTTTCCCCTTTTTCGTAGTATAAAAAGCGTTTTAAAGCGCGCAATAAATGGCTGTTGTTTTACAGTCGACCCTTTTCATCATCACAGGTGTGATATGTCTAACCAAGATAATTTACAAATACTGACTGACACAGCGTTGAGTGCGATTAAAAGTGCTGAGTCTATAAAAACGCTAGATGATATTCGTGTTGAGTATTTGGGTAAAAAAGGCAGCATTACTGAGCAATTAAAAGCGCTGGGTAAACTGCCAAAAGAAGAGCGCTCGGCAGCAGGCGCGCAAATTAATATTGCTAAGCAAGCGGTGCAGCGAGCTATAGAAG
Source organism: Cellvibrionales bacterium (assembly GCA_018668095.1). Classification (GTDB taxonomy): domain Bacteria; phylum Pseudomonadota; class Gammaproteobacteria; order Pseudomonadales; family UBA7434; genus UBA7434. The sequence goes on along the minus strand of JABIQF010000078.1, from coordinate 1,913 downwards.
ATCATCGCATTGCTTTAGAGACGGCCGAATTAGCAGCGCGTCTTGCTAGCGAAAAAATTGATGTCACCTTACCGTCGCGTGCCGATTGCGGCAGTGCGCATCCGGTGACAATTACCATGCAGCGTATTCAATCTTATTTTGAGCAAATTGGTTTTAGTGTTGCCGAAGGCCCAGAAATAGAAGATGACTATCATAACTTTGAAGCGCTTAATATTCCTGCGCATCATCCTGCTAGAGCAATGCATGATACCTTTTATGCGCGTAATACCGGTGCCGAAAACGCTGACAAAGAAGGCGCTAATGCACAAGACGGTGCGCATGTTTTAAGAACACATACATCGCCCGTGCAAGTGCGCGTGATGGAAACGCAAAAGCCGCCTATTCGTATTGTTTGTCCTGGCCGCGTTTATCGCTGTGATTCTGATATTACCCATACGCCTATGTTTCATCAGGTCGAAGGATTGATGATTGATGAGGACGTGACCTTTGCGCATTTAAAAGGTGTAGTACAAGAATTCTTGCGTGTATTTTTTGAAAAAGACTTAGCCGTCCGATTTAGACCTTCTTACTTTCCGTTTACTGAACCCTCTGCCGAAGTGGATATAGAGTGTGTTATTTGTAGCGGTGAAGGTTGTCGTGTGTGTAAAAAAACTGGCTGGTTAGAAATTATGGGTTGCGGCATGGTGCATCCTAACGTTTTTGAACATGTTGGCATTGATGGCGATGTATACACCGGTTTTGCTTTTGGCATGGGTGTAGAGCGTTTAGCGATGTTGAAATATGGCGTTACCGATTTAAGATTGTTTTTTGAAAATGACGTGCGATTTTTATCGCAGTTTTCTTAGCTGAATACGCTCGCCAACGAATAGCTGTTTCACGTTATTACTGTGTGGCAAAACGTATAAAGATAAAACATTATTAAGCTTAATAAATTCAAGGTTATAAAATGAAAGTCAGTGAAAGTTGGTTGCGCGAATGGGTTAGCCCAAAGGTTAAAACAGAGCAGTTAATGCATCTGTTAACCATGGCTGGTTTAGAAGTTGATGGTGTTGAGCCTGCAGCGCCGGCATTTAGCGGTGTGGTAGTGGGTGAAATTACTGCTATAGAAGCGCATCCCGATGCTGAAAAGTTACGTGTTTGCACAGTGTCTGATGGTACAACCGAAAGCCAAGTGGTTTGTGGCGCAAAGAATGCCGCTTTAGGCCTAAAAATTCCTTTTGCTCAGGTAGGCGCAGAGCTGCCCGGTGGTTTAACGATTAAGCAAGCAGCGCTTCGCGGCGTAGAGTCGGCTGGCATGCTGTGTGGGGCCTCTGAGATCGGTTTAGAGGATGCCGTTGATGGTTTGCTTGAGCTACCTAACGATGCCGTTGTGGGGCAAGATATTCGTGAATACTTAAATCTTGATGATGCCATTATCGAAGTGGATTTAACGCCTAACCGCGGTGATTGTTTATCGATGAACGGTGTGGCGCGTGAAACGGGTGTATTGACAGTGACCGATGTGGTTGCACCTGCCAATAATGCAATAGCGGCAATGATTGAAGATATTTTACCGGTGACGTTATCGGCGGGCGAATACTGTCCTCGTTATGCAGGTCGTGTTATTCGAGATATTGATTTATCGGTATCGACGCCTTTATGGATGCGCGAAAAATTACGTCGTGCCGATGTGCGCTCAATTGATCCTGTAGTGGACGTGACTAATTACGTAATGATTGAGTTGGGTCAGCCATTGCATGCTTTCGATCTTGAGCGCATTAACGGCAGTATTAATGTGCGTTTAGCGCAGCAAGATGAATGCCTAACCTTACTCGATGAAAAAGAAGTAAAACTAAACGCTGACATGTTAGTGATTGCCGACAGTGAAAAAGCGTTAGCTTTAGCCGGTATTATGGGTGGCAATGATTCAGCGG
>JABIQF010000037.1 GCA_018668095.1 Cellvibrionales bacterium | reverse complement strand
GATTGGTATTTCGCGTCCTATCGTTAAACACAGCTTTTTAGTGAAGCGCACAGAAGATATTCCACGCATTCTTAAAACGGCGTTCTATTTAGCCGCGTCTGGTCGTCCTGGTCCTGTGGTTGTCGATATCCCTAAAGATATTACTGCGCCAACCATGAAGCGTCCGTATCATTATCCTAAAGAGATTAGCTTGCGTTCTTATACGCCTGCTGAAAAAGGCCATGCTGGTCAAATTAAGAAAGCCGTTGAAATGCTACTGCGTGCTAAAAAGCCTATTATTTATGCGGGCGGCGGTGTTATTCAAGGTAATGCCAGTGAGGCCTTAACGGCGTTAACGCACCATTTAAATTTCCCTATCACTAACACTTTAATGGGCCTTGGCGCTATTCCAGGTAGTGATGAGCAGTTTCTAGGTATGCTAGGTATGCACGGTACCTATGAAGCTAATAATGCGATGCATGAAAGTGATGTGATTTTAGCGGTGGGTGTACGTTTTGATGATAGGGTAACTAACACTGTAAGTAAGTTTTGCCCGAATGCAAAAATTATCCATATCGATGTTGATCCAGCTAGCATCTCTAAAACAGTTATGGCGCATTTGCCAATTGTTGGTCCTGCATTGCAAGTATTAGAAGAAATGCTGAGCCAAGTAAAAGATGCACAGTCACAGCCGGGTATTAGTAATCAGCCTGATGCTGACGCTTTAGAGCTGTGGTGGAAGCAGATTAATGACTGGCGTGCGGCACACGGTATTTATACAAAGAATCGTTTTGATGACACTACCGATAAAATTAAGCCACAAGAAGTTGTGCAGTTATTGCATGAGTTGACAGAAGGCCAAGCCTTTGTCACTTCCGATGTAGGACAGCATCAGATGTTTGCGGCTCAATACTATCTATTTGAAAAACCACGTTTGTGGATTAACTCTGGCGGCTTAGGCACCATGGGTTTCGGTTTGCCAGCGGCAATGGGCGTTAAATTGGGTAATCCCGATGCGATTGTTGCTTGTATTACTGGTGAAGGCAGTATTCAAATGTGTATTCAAGAGCTATCGACGTGCACGCAATATGATGTGCCCTTTTTGATTGTGAATTTGAATAACGGTTATTTAGGCATGGTTAAGCAGTGGCAAGATATGCAATATGAAAGCCGCTACTCAGAGTCGGTGTATCAAGATTCATTACCTGACTTTGTTAAGTTGGCCGAAGCCTATGGTCATGTCGGTATTAAAGTGACGGATAAAGCTTCACTGCGTGAGCAAATGCAAACGGCTATTGAGACTAGCAAAACTAAACTCGTATTTATGGATGTTTATGTTGATCCTCATGAGCATGTTTACCCAATGCAAATTGCACCGAATGGCGCAATGAATGATATGTTACTGAGTAAAACGGAGCGCACGTAGAATGACTGATTTTGAAAATACAGGTTCGCGCCGTATTATTTCTTTACTCATGGAAAACGCAGCTGGTGCATTGTCTCGGGTTGTGGGTTTGTTTTCTCAACGCGGTTATAACATTGAAACCTTAACTGTTGCGCCAACGGACGATGTATCATTGTCGCGTTTAACGTTGACGACCGTGTGTGATGACCATACGACAGAGCAAATTACTAAGCAGTTAAATAAATTAGTTGATGTGGTTAAACTGGTTGATTTAACTGAAGGTGCACATATTGAACGTGAGTTAATGCTGATTAAAGTACGTGCAGTTGGTGCTGCACGTGAAGAGATTAAGCGCACAGCCGATATTTTTCGTGGCCAAATTGTTGATGTGAATAGCTCGCTATACACTATTCAGTTAATCGGTACGCAGGAAAAACTCGATGCGTTTATTGAAGCGATGAAAGATGCCACTATTCTTGAAGTTGTCAGAAGTGGTGTGTCAGGCATTGCTCGTGGCGAGAAGTTGCTAACCATTTAAAAGATAAGTGCAAAAAAAATCCCAGCTATAGGCTGGGATTTTTTTTGCTTGTTACTTTTTATTTTTAAGCAAACCCCTATGCAGAGGCTCGCTGTTTATAAAAAGTGTTAAACAATTTTCTTCATCGCTGTCATATGATGACGAAGCTCGTCACCAATATATTCAACAGGATGATTGCGGATTTCATCATTGACCGCAATTAATACTTGGTTATCAACACCGCTATCTTCAAGGCCTAAACCTTTGCCGATAACATCGGTATCAATATCTTTCATGAATTCAGTCAATAAAGGTTTGCATGCATGATCAAACAAATAACAACCGTATTCAGCGGTGTCTGAAATAACGATGTTCATTTCATACAGCTTTTTACGCGCAATGGTATTGGCGATTAAGGGTGTTTCATGCAAAGACTCATAGTAAGCTGATTCTTCGATAATACCTGAAGCAACCATAGTTTCAAAAGCAAGTTCAACACCGGCTTTAACCATAGCGACCATTAAGATACCGTTATCGTAGTATTCTTGCTCACTGATTTCTTGATCAGTATTCTCTGATTTTTCGAAGGCCGTTTCGCCTGTTTCTGCACGCCATTTTAAAAGGTTGGCATCATCGTTAGCCCAATCTTCCATCATGGTTTTTGAGAAGTGACCGGTAATGATGTCATCTTGATGCTTTTCATACAGTGGACGCATGATGTCTTTAAGTTCATCAGCTAATGTATAAGCAACAATTTTTGCAGGATTAGATAGACGATCCATCATGTTAGTGATGCCGCCATGCTTTAAGCCTTCAGTAATTGTTTCCCAGCCATATTGAATCAGTTTTGATGCATAGCCTGCGTCAATGCCTTTTTCAATCATTTTGTCAAAACACAAAATAGAACCGGTTTGTAACATACCACAAAGAATAGTTTGCTCGCCCATTAAGTCTGATTTAACTTCGGCAATAAATGATGATTCAAGACAGCCAGCGCGATCACCACCTGTTGCTGATGCATAGGCTTTTGCAATTGCCCAGCCATCACCATTTGGATCATTTTCTGTATGTACGGCTAATAATGTTGGTACACCAAAGCCACGTTTGTACTCTTCACGTACTTCAGTGCCTGGGCATTTTGGCGCAACCATGACAACGGTAATGTCGTCACGAATTTGCATGCCTTCTTCAACGATATTAAAACCGTGAGAGTAAGCTAATGCAGAACCTTTTTTCATTAACGGCATAACGCTGTTGATAACGGGCGTATGCTGTTTGTCAGGTGTTAGGTTAAGTAGTAAATCAGCTGTTGGAATTAATTCTTCATAAGTGCCAACGGTAAAACCATTTTCAGTCGCGTTTTTCCATGACTGACGTTTCTCAGCAATCGCGGCATCACGCAATGTGTATGAAATGTCTAAACCGCTATCACGCATATTGAGACCTTGGTTTAAGCCTTGAGCGCCACAGCCAACAATGACAATTTTTTTGCCTTTTAAATATTCACAGCCATCGCTGAATTCTGATTGATCCATAAAGCGACATTTGCCCAGCTGCTCTAGCTGTAAACGTAGCGGAAGTGTATTGAAATAGTTAGCCATGCGGGTGAATCCTCTTGATCGGGTAGGTTTACTCTATAAAAGACAATGCAGGGTAGTGTGGCTTAAATACTGCCGATTAGCCGATGAAAACTGTCAGCCGCCTGCGGATGAGCATTCTACGGTTTTAGCAAGGTTGCGTAAAATGATATATATGCAACTTTATATTGCATAAATTGCAACAATGAGTGATTATCGGCTTTATATGGACACGAAAGCACTGAATATCTTTATTGATCTAGCGCAAGACCTGCATTTTGCTAGAACCAGCGAGCGCAACAACATGAGCGCTTCGACCTTGTCTCGTCTCATACAAAGGTTAGAGGCTGAAGCGGGTACGCCATTATTGGAGCGGAGTAATCGCTATGTGGGGCTTACGCCAGCAGGTCAGCGCTATTTAGAGTTTGCACGTCAGACTTTATCGGCGTGGAAGGATTTTCAGCAAGCTACGGGTATTAATCAGCACCAACCCAGTGGGGCGGTAAGCTTGTATTGCTCGGTAACTGCTAGTCATAGCGTGCTGAGTGATATTCTTGCCGACTTGCGCCAGCAGCAGCCTAATATTGATATTAAGCTGCATACGGGTGATCAGGCCTTGTCTTTAGAGCGTTTAAAGCAGGGGCAGGAAGATTTTGTGATTGCTGCGCGCCCCGACCAGTTAGATCCGCAAATAGAATTTAAACCGTTATCACTTTCAGATTTGGTCTTTATTGGTCCCAATGGGCCGTCGGGGGTGTATGATCAATTAACGGCTATGACAGCCGGAATTGATTGGACGGCGTTGCCGTGGATAGTCGCTGAAAGTGGTTTAACCCGCAGTCGTTTAGATCGATGGTTTCGACATCAGCGTATTGCTCCCTCGATTTATGCCGAAGTCACCGGTCATGAAGCGATTGTCAGTATGGTAGCTTTAGGTTGCGGTGTGGGTTTGGTACCTAAACTTGTGCTCACAAGCAGCCCAGTATTTGATAGCATACAAATTCTTGAGAATGACAGCGAAACGCATGCCCAGTTATTAGCCAATGTTGAAATTGGTTTATGTGTATTGAAGCGGCGTATTAATGAGCCGTCGATTAATGCGGTGTGGTTAGGCGTAAAAGAATCTTTTACTTCACAGTGATCTTAAAAGCCTCTGTGATTTTAAAGCACTGTAATTTTAGAACATCTGTAACTTTGGAAAACCTGCAACTATGAACGAATCTGAACAATCTGAACAATCTGAAAATACTGCTGATACTAATAATCAAACGGCGACAGATGATACTTCAATAATAGAAGAGTATTTGCCGATAGATGAGCATGTCGAAGAAGTCTCTGAAGACGGTAAAAAAGTCCGTCGAAAGGGTATTTTTCTGTTGCCCAATTTATTTACATCGGCAGCATTGTTTGCAGGCTTTTACGCGATTATCAATGCGATAAACGGTGATTTTGCGGCAGCAGGATTAGCGATATTTTTTGGCCAATTGTTAGATGGTGTTGATGGCCGTGTTGCCAGAATGACTAACACGCAAAGTAAGTTTGGTCAGGAATTTGATTCACTCTCCGATATGGTGACCTTTGGTGTAGCGCCGGCCATTATTGTGTTTATGTGGTGTTTGTCTGATTTAGGTAAGCTGGGTTGGGCGGTGGCCTTTATTTATGTGGCCAGTGCAGCTATTCGCTTGGCGCGTTTTAACGCCCAAGCAGAAAGTACGGATAATCGTTTTTTCACAGGGCTGGCAAGTCCACCAGCGGCAACCTTAGTCGCTTCATCGGTTTGGCTAGGGTTTGATTTAGGTTTTACTCCTGAAAATATGCCTTTTGTTATGGTTATCGCTATGGCGTTATTAACTTCGGCGGTTGGCTTTTTAATGGTGATGAATGTGCGTTACCACAGTTTTAAAGGCATCGATTTTTCAAGTCGTGTTTCTGTTGCTGCGCTATTTATATTTTTACTACTCTTGGTGTTAATTGCTTCAAACCCACCAACAGTGTTATTATATTGGCGGCAAGTTATGCCTGTTCTGGGCCATTAACATTACTGTGGCAAAAAATGGCAGGTCAATCAAAGGCGTAGTTTAAATTAACAAGACATAACTCATACAATATAAACTAACGAATGATGGTTTTTTGATATTCATTATGAGAAAGGGTAAATAGCTATGCTAATTAAACAAGTAGCCGATATTTTACCGTCAGAAATCACCAGTGAATCCAGTTACCTTAACCGTCGCCAATTTATGGGGGCGGCGGGTGCAATGGCAATGGGTAGTTTATTGTCACCTGCAATTAGCTCAGCATCTGAGGTTATTGAGCCTCCACCATTAGATTATTTAGCGGCAACGAAAGCTTCACCCTCTGGTTTTTATACTTCCGAAGTGCAAACGCCTTATCGTGATGTGACTGGTTACAATAATTTTTATGAATTCGGCACCGATAAAACCGATCCTGAAAAATATGCTTCAAAATTAGTCACCGATCCTTGGTCAGTCTCTATTGAAGGCGAGGTCGATAAGCCGGGTACTTACACCTTAGAAGATATTCTTAAACCGCATGATTTAGAAGAGCGCATTTACCGATTACGTTGTGTGGAGGCGTGGTCTATGGTGGTGCCGTGGATTGGTTTTCCATTAGCTGATTTACTGAAGCGGTTTGGCGTAGGCAGTAAAGCAAAATATGTGGCTTTTGAAACGCTTTATCGACCGGATGAAATGCGCGGTCAGCGATCACGCTTTGGCACTATTGATTGGCCCTATGTTGAAGGCTTACGACTTGACGAAGCAATGCATCCGCTCACTATTTTAGCCGTGGGTGTTTATGGAAAGACCATGCCTAAGCAAAATGGAGCGCCTATTCGCTTAATAGTCCCGTGGAAATACGGTTTTAAAAGTATTAAGTCGATTGTCAAAATTCGTTTGACCGAGCGTAAACCTGCAACCAGCTGGAATAAAACTGCGCCCAGCGAATACGGCTTTTATTCGAATGTGAATCCTGCTGTGAGCCATCCACGATGGAGTCAGGCGACTGAGCGACGACTCCCTAACTCTTTATTTAAGCCGAACCGAATTGAAACCTTACCGTTTAATGGTTATGCAGAGCAGGTGGCTAGCCTTTATACCGGTTTAAATTTGAAGCGTCATTTTTAATGGCGGTAGTTAATAAAAGTAGAGCTGTTAAATATCGGAGCTATATTAAGGTATTTGTTTTTTTATTTGCCTTGCTGCCATTACTGCAATTGTTTCTAGGTGTGCTGCAAAACTCTCTAGGTCCTGATCCGGCAAAAGCATTAGCGCATTTATCGGGTGAATGGGCATTACGCTTTTTAATTATCACTATGGCCATAACGCCGCTGCGTATTATCACGCGCTCAAGTGAGTGGGTGCATTACCGACGCATGATGGGTTTATTTGTATTTTTTTATGCGGTACTGCACTTACTCATTTACTGTGTGTTTCTGCTCGGTTTACAGTGGCAGGATTTATGGGCAGATATTCTTGAGCGGCCCTATATTACCGTTGGGTTTGGTGCTTGGGTATTGTTACTGCCATTAGCAGTAACATCGACTAAGCGATGGCAACGCAAACTGGGGCGTCAATGGTCGCGGTTACATAAGCTTATTTATATGGCGAGTGCTCTTATTTTACTGCATATTATTTGGCAGGCACGCAGTGATTTAGAGGAGCCCTTAGTTTATGTGCTGATATTTTCAGTATTAATGTTATTGCGATTGCCGATAGTGAAGCGCATTTTTAATGACCGAGCGAAAAAATCTGCGGCCCATCAGCATTAAAGTTTTCTAGTGATTTGTTATCAATACCTGCTCTGGCGCTTATGCGTTATAATTTTTTTGATTAGGATCGGTCGTTTACCAATAGATTGATCGATACTGCTTTTGTGGTTTGGCTGGTTATGAGGTTTTCTTATTAACATGCTAATGCTGCTTGGCTCTTCTTTTTTATTTATTGTCCTCTAAATATTCATTTTCTCCCGATATGGCCTGAAATGCTAAGTGATTGTGTCAGTTTGACCATGGCCCTTAGTCATTTTGGTGTGCAGAATGTTTCTCATCGATCGAATAACCTGTTTAGGCTATTCGGGTTATTTGCAACTGATCTATGTTTGAATCCAGGCTTAGATTTAGTTTTGAGTAAAACAGTTTTCCGATATACCAAATCAGGTCATTTGGTTGTCTTTTTTTTCCGGGCTTTGGCCCGGTTTTTTTTGCCTAAAATTTGTCAATATAGACAATAAGATATTGATTTAAAACAATAAAATGTTTTTATTTTAGACGGAGTAATAAGATTTTTCTGTCGATCTTTTTTATCGTGTCCCAAAATGCTAAGAAGAATGGCACGTTCAACCATTTTGATAGCCTAACACTTATGTTCTAGTGGGGCTGTAGATGAGAGCGTGTATATAAATAACAAATAGATAGTCATTATAATTTAAACGACAAAAGGATATCGCTATGAATACAGTATCTATGATGGGTTTTGATAAGCTGGTATCGCAGTTGATTTTGGGAAATCTCGCCACGGATATCGACATTATCCAGTCAGATACATTGCTTAGTGAGTTAAATATGGATTCGTTAGAAAAGCTATCGCTTGCCGTTTCATTAGAAGAAAGTTGTGATCTAGAGTTGCCTGATGCTGAGATTGATGAATTAGAGTCGGTCGGTGATATTGTTGAATGTCTAGAGAGAGCATCAGTACTCAAGCAAAAAAAAAGATTAAGTAAGCGTTTGAGTCGTGCTCGGTTTTCTTCAGGTTTAACACGTCAGTCTAAAGCGGTCACTCATATGAGTTTGAAAACAGTATAGATTTTTTTGGAAAACGATAGTCATTGATAATATTGATGACTATCGTTTTACTTATTTTCTTTCAGTTGGTTTTGTTTTTATTAACTAGCTTGTTACTACCAAATAACAGACCAGTGTTTTTTTACCTGCATTTTCAATACAGTGATTTAAGTCGGCGCGATAATGTGCCGAATCCCCAGTCGATAACTTACTGACTGTTTCTCCGGCTATAACAGTTGCCTGCCCACTCGCTACGGTTAATAATTCTTTGGTCCCTTCGAAGTGAGGTGCGCTTATTAAGCTTGCTTTAGGCGCTAATCTCTGCTCATAAAATTCAATATCTTTTTCCATATGCAGTGGTGATAGGGTGCGGATTTCGCATTCGTTATCACAGCGAAACAAGTTGCTAGTATCACTGCCATACACCACCTCTATAGCTGATGTAGACCATGGCTGATCGACCAGCTCGCCAATGGTGATGCCAAATGCTTGTGCAATACGAAAGGTGACTGCCAGTGTGGGGTTTGCTTGGCCTCGTTCAATCTGACTTAACATGGAGCGGCTGACACCTGAACTAGTAGCTAATTGATCCAGCGTTAAGTTGTTGTTTTTCCGCAGCTCTGTAACGCGATCACAGAGGACTTGGCTGGCTTGATCAACTGAGCTAGTTGTTTTTGTTGGTTTTTTAAATTTCTTTTCAGTCATAAAATTAATTTCCTTTATAAGGGAATTTATTCCGATATCTGGGATCGTATCTGTCTAGGTGATTCTACTATACAGGAATCACTTCTTATATAGTAAACGCGGTGGAGCATAACCCGGATGAAGGCATTAGTTAAGCAAGAGGCAAAAGAGGGGCTTTGGCTCAAGGATATGCCTGAACCTGAAATGGGTATTAATGATGTGCTAATAAAGGTTAAACGAACCGCCATTTGCGGCACAGATTTACATATTTACAAATGGGATAGCTGGGCACAAAAAACGATTCCTGTTCCTATGATTGTCGGCCATGAATTTGTTGGTGAAATCGTATCTGTTGGTTCAAATGTGAATGATTATAGAGAGGGGCAAATAGTGTCGGGAGAGGGGCATGTTGTCTGTGGTCGCTGCCGTAACTGTATGGCCGGCCGCCGACATCTCTGTGCTTCGACCAGTGGTATTGGTGTTGATAGGCCTGGTGCATTTGCTGAGTATGTATCGCTGCCTATGTCTAATGTCTGGGAGCATCGCCCAGGTATTGATCTCGATGTTGCGGCGCTATTTGATCCACTCGGTAATGCGGTTCACACCGCACTGCAATATGATTTACTGGGAGAAGATGTATTGATTACGGGTGCTGGACCTATAGGTGCAATGGCGGCCGCTGTATGTCGTCATGCCGGTGCGCGTCATGTTGTGATAACAGACATTAACCCTCAGCGTTTAGCGTTAGCAGAAACCTTAGGGGCTACTTGTACGGTTAATGCAGCGACTCAGAATCTTGTCGATATCCGCCATGATTTAGGTATGTCAGAAGGTTTTGATATCGGTCTTGAAATGTCAGGAAATCCATCAGCTTTTAAAGATTTGTTAGCCAATATGTGTCATGGCGGTAAAGTCGCGATGTTGGGCATACCCAGTGAGCCTTTAGCCATTGACTGGAATACAGTGATTTTCAATATGCTGACTCTCAAGGGTATTTATGGCCGTGAGATGTATGAAACATGGTACAAAATGTCGGTCATGATTGAGACGGGTTTAAATATCGAACCGGTGATCACTCATCGTTTGCATTATAGCGATTTTCAGCAAGGATTTGATGCAATGCGAGCAGGTAATGCGAGCAAAGTTATTTTGAACTGGGAGTAGAGCGACGTTTAATAAAAGACGTTGGAAATTGAAGCTAATGAGTAATCATCATAGTTTAAATTTGTCGGGTTCTGCTGAAAGGCTCAAATATAAAAAAGATAGAAGTGATTTTAGCGTTTTTATGTGTGCTATTTTTTTAAATAATTCCTAAGTTAGAGTGGAGAGTCATTGTGTACGACCAATTCCAAAGTCATTTAAGTCGTGAGCTAGAGAATATAGAGACCGCAGGTTTGTTTAAACGAGAGCGGTTAATTAGTTCGCCGCAAAGTGCACATGTTAGTGTTGTCGACCGGCTTGACCTAAATCATGAACAAGCGGTCTTAAATCTTTGTGCAAATAATTATTTAGGTTTGGCTCAGCATGCTGAAGTTCAAGCGGCAGCGCAAGAAGGCTTGGAGCG
>JABIQF010000189.1 GCA_018668095.1 Cellvibrionales bacterium | reverse complement strand
TTGGCCTGAATGCTGACAGCGGCGAACAGCTATGGGTTTATACCAGCGATACACCCGTTCTGACGTTAAGGGGTACGGCCACACCGGTTATTGAAAACGGCATTGCCTATACGGGTTTTGCAACTGGTAAATTAGTGGCTGTTGATATCACTAACGGTAATCTTATTTGGGATAAGCCAGTCGCTATTGCCAAAGGGCAGTCAGAGATTGATCGCATTGTTGATGTCGATGCTTCGCCTTTAGTTTCTACAAGCCGCGTTTATGCGGCGAGTTTTAATGGTCACTTATTTGCGTTTTTAAAGCGCGATGGGCGACCGTTATGGCGCTTTGATATTTCTAGCTATCGCGAAGTAGCCGAAGGCTTTAAAAATATTTATGCGGTGAATGAAAAAGGTCGCCTCTTTGCTGTAGATGCTGAGTCAGGCGAGCAGCGTTGGGAGCAATCTGCATTATTAAATCGACAGTTAAGTGCGCCGGTTGTCTTTGGTGGCTTTCTGCTTATTGCCGATTTTGATGGCTATATTCATGTCATGTCGCAAATTGATGGCGCTATTATTGGCCGCACAAAAATCGATGGTTCGGGTGTCAGAGTCCCTATGCGTGTCGTTGATAACTTACTTTATGTTTACTCTAATAAAGGCAAGTTAGCCGCTTATACACTTGAGAATATCGTTTCTAAATAGCATTATAAAATAGTTGGTATGCGTTATTCATACCAAGACCTTTAACAATAAAAGGCTAAGTACAGCGATAGAGTGTTATCGTTTTTGAGGCCTTGATTTATCACACTTCAGGCAACGTTATGTTACCCGTTATTGCCCTTGTCGGTCGGCCCAATGTCGGCAAGTCGACTCTTTTTAACCGGCTCACTCGCAGCCGAGACGCGCTGGTTGCTGATTACGAAGGATTAACTCGTGATCGCAAGTATGGCGAAGCCTTAGTAGAAGAAACACGCTTTATTGTGATTGATACTGGCGGCCTTAGCGGGCTTGATATCGGTATTGATGAGGTGATGGCGCAGCAATCATTGGCGGCTATCGATGAAGCCGATGAAGTTGTGTTATTGGTTGATGCCAAAGCGGGCTTAATGCCTGCTGATGAGTCGATTGTTCGAGAAATTCGTCGTCGTGGTAAGCCTTTTGTTTTGGTTGCCAATAAAATTGATGGTATGGATGAAAATGCTGCCGGTGAATTTTATGCTTTAGGTGTCGATCGTATTTTCCCTGTTACGGCCACTCATGGTCGTGGTGTTAAGCAATTAGTTGATGATTTATCTTCACGCTTTCCTGAAGACAGTGGGCCAGAGAATCTTGGCCAGCACCGAGGCACGCGAATAGCTATTATTGGTCGGCCCAATGTCGGCAAATCTACCTTAGTTAATCGTATGCTGGGCGAAGATAGGGTGGTGGTGTTTGATCATCCCGGCACTACGCGAGACAGTATTTATATTGATTACGAGCGGATTGATAAAAGCGGTGAAAGTAAGCCGTATATGTTAATCGATACTGCCGGTGTTCGTAGACGAAAAAATATCGATGAAGCGGTTGAGAAATTCTCCATTTTAAAAACCTTGCAGGCCATTGCCGATGCACAAGTCACGGTACTCGTGGTGGATGCTCAAGAGGGTTTGGTCGATCAAGATCTCCATTTAATGAGTCATATTGTGAATGCTGGCCGTGCGCTAGTTATTGCGATTAATAAATGGGATGGCCTAGATAACGAACATAAAAGTGATATTAAAGAAACCATAGAGCGCCGTTTGGCGTTTAATGATTTCGCTGAAATTCGTTTTATATCAGCCTTGCATGGCACGGGTGTAGGCGAGCTTTATCAGTCAGTAGATATTGCTTATGAAGCTGCCACGCAAAAGCTTTCGACTAACGAATTAACCCGTATTTTAGAGAAAGCAGTGTTTGATCATTCGCCACCGTTAGTAGCAGGGCGTCGCATTAAATTACGTTATGCGCATGCGGGTGGTCAGAATCCACCGATTATTATTATTCATGGTAATCAGACATCGTCAGTACCTAAGCATTACACGCGTTATCTAGAAAAAACCTTTAGACGCAAGTTAAGTCTTTACGGAACACCTATTCGTATCGAGTATCGTACTGGTGATAACCCTTATGCCGGCAGAAAGAATAAGCTTACCGAGCGACAAGTGAGTAAGCGTCGTCGACTGATTAAGCATCATTCTAAAAAATAAGTATATAGATAAAAAATAAGATCAGAATATAGCTCAATGAGATAAATTTTTTATCCATTGAGCTATTTTTTTGTTTAGCTGAAAGCAGAGAGCAGAGAGCAGAGAGCTAAAAGAAAGGCTTAATGTAGATAGCTCATTAGTGCAAAGCCACCAATGAGTAATATCGTTGCAACAATGGTGAGTATATTAAAGTACTTATCAATCCATACTTTTATCGTGGGTCCAAACCACATAATCAACAACGCCAATATGCCATAGCGAAGTGCGCGACTGGTTACGGCGCCTAGAACAAAAATACCAAATGGCACCAGTGCCGCACCTGCCGCAACCGTAAATACTTTAAAGGGAACGGGTGAAAAGCCAGCTATAAAAATAGCCTCAAAGGTATTGTCTGCAAAAGAGTTGGCCAGTTTTAAAAATAAGGCCTCATTAAAGCCGGGAATGTATTGGTAGAAGAAGCTATCGAGCATCCCCCATAGCCCCCAGCCCATCACATAACCCGCCATGCCTCCCAAGACCGAGCCCAGCGTACAAATAACAGCAAATTGCAGTGCTTTGTTCGGTGCACCCATCGCCATTGCCAATAGCAAGACGTCGGGAGGGATTGGAAAAAAAGAGGCCTCGGCAAATGCCATGACAAACAATGCAAACGATGCATAGCGATGTTCAGCTAGGGTCAGTACCCAGTCATAAAGGTTTCTTAACATAGGGGAATTCTTAACATAGTATGATTGTCTGTGAGGTGGACTAAGTTGTGATTACAATGAATGTTATCTCTTAGTTGTTCATTTTAGCTGCTGCTTCTCACTGTTTTTGGAAAAAATAGCGCTTCATATAGAGAAATAGTGCACATTTAGTCAATGAATTCGTTTTAAATGGCTTTAAAATCATTATATTAGACGAAGTTTCTAAAAAAGATTTTAAGCGATGTTGAGTCATAATGACGGTGCTGTTAAAAGACTAAGGGTTGTAATACGCGGTGTAGGCTTAATAGCGCTGCCGTTTATTTTACTTGCTTGTGCCGATTCAGCGCATGTTATCGTTGTTGAGCGCCCACAGCCACCAACGGAAAAGATAAATATCCATTGGGTTAGTCCTGGTGAAACATTGTATGCGATTGCTTGGCGCTACAATATGGACCCCGAACGTTTAGCGCGTGCTAATGGCATTCGATCACCGTATCGACTAAATGCAGGGCAGCAGTTAACGTTGATATTAACAACGGTACCGAAAGCTCGAACGCCGGTGGTTGCTAGTCAATCTTCGGTGGTGAAAAAGAAGAAAAAACCATCGCCTCAGGTATCTAAAAGGTTTGATGGTTTTACTGCTTGGCAATGGCCAGCAAAAGGTAATGTGAGTCGGCGTTTTTCGAGTAAGAGTAACGCCTTGCATAAAGGGTTAGATATTCGCGGTAAACGGGGTCAATCAGTTTACGCGGCTAACACTGGAGTTGTGGTTTATGCAGGTACAGGTTTACCGGCTTACGGAAAGCTGTTAATTGTTAAGCATAATGAAACGTATTTAAGTGCTTATGCTCATAACAGTCAATTATTGGTAAAAGAAGGCGATAAAGTTAAAGTTGGGCAGCAAATTGCCGAAATGGGAAAGAGTGGTACAACGTATGAGCATTTACACTTTGAGATTCGAAAGAAAGGTGTGCCGGTCAATCCATTAACCGTATTACCTAGCAAGAAATAATCAATTGAATTGAACGTTAAACCAGAAACGAAAAGTTAAAGCATTATCCTAAAGGGGTATTACCCATGATCGCGAATGCGGACAAAAAGTTAGAAGCAAAAGACAGTACGGCTAATAGTGCTGATAAAAGCTCTGAAGTTGATGGGCAAGACTTTAAAGATATTGCTGGCGATATGGATGGTCGAAGAAAAACGGCTGAGCGCTCTCATAAGTCTCTTGATGCTACTCAAATGTACCTCAATGAGATTGGCTTTTCGCCGCTGTTATCTGCTGATGAAGAGAAGCATTATGCGCGCTTAGCTTTATCGGGTGATGAAGCCGGCCGCAAGCGTATGATTGAATCCAATTTGCGTTTAGTGGTTAAGATCTCTCGTCGTTACTTGAATCGTGGTTTAACGCTGTTAGATTTGATCGAAGAGGGTAACTTAGGTTTGATTCGTGCGGTTGAGAAGTTTGATCCTGATCGCGGCTTCCGTTTTTCGACTTACGCGACATGGTGGATTCGTCAGACGATTGAACGTGCGATTATGAACCAGACGCGTACGATTCGTTTACCGATTCATGTGGTTAAAGAGTTAAATGTTTATTTACGTGCTGCGCGTGAGTTGAGTCAAAAGCTTGATCATGAGCCCAGTGCAGAAGAGATTGCCGAGCTGCTTGAGAAGCCTGTCGCTGACGTTAAGCGTATGCTTAAGCTGAATGAGCGTGTTACGTCGATTGATGCGCCGTTAGGGCATGATTCGGAGCGTACGGTGGTTGAAACAGTTGCTGATACTAAGGTGTCGGATCCGGCTGAGTTACTGCAAGATAATAATATGCGTGCCAGTATTAATAATTGGTTGGATGATTTGTCTGAGAAGCAGCGTGAGGTGATTATGCGTCGCTTTGGGTTGCGTGGTCATGAGTCTGCAACGCTTGAGCAGGTGGGTGCAGAGATTGGTTTGACGCGTGAGCGCGTTAGGCAGATTCAGGTTGAGGCGTTACGTCGTTTAAAAGAAATTATGCGTAATGAAGGTTTGTCGAGTGAGTCGATTTTTAGTCAATAAGATTTGATTGCTCAGTGATAAGTATTAAGTGAAAAGCCGATGGTTAATGCCATCGGCTTTTTTTTGTGTTTTTTTAAGGGTAGATTGGGTTTTTAATGTTTATCTAATAGTGTCGTTATATTCTGGGTTTTTACTTATTTTTTTGTAGTTTTAAGTTCAAGGTCGTCGGGGGTGGCCCGACAGCCAGTCACTTTTTTTCTACAGCAAAAAAAAGTAACCAAAAAATGCCGTAAGCTTAACGGCGAAGCTTAACCACGACGGGTGCATCTCGTAGGGTTTTCTGTCCAGCAGTTCCAGAGGGTTTATCGCCAAGCGGTATAGGGGGTACTTTTTTGTGTTGCACTTGCATTAGACTTTACGTCCAATTCTACCTTTAGCTACGGAGTGACAGTCGGAGCCTAATCTTTAAGTCCTATCTAATAGTATTTTTATATTCGGGGGTTTTACTTTGTTTTTTTGAGTTTTAAGCTCAAGGTCGTCGGGGGCGGCCCGACAGCCAGTAACTTGTGATTCGCTACGCTCACCCTACGGGACGCCCTTCAGGCGCGCAGCAAACTACGCTGTGTCTACAGGAAAAAAAGTCACCAAAAAATGCCGCAACCTTAACGGCGAAGCTTGAGCACGACGGGTGCATC
>JABIQF010000206.1 GCA_018668095.1 Cellvibrionales bacterium | reverse complement strand
TGGATCGAGTGGATATTGTCACGGGGACATTAGGTAAGGCATTAGGCGGTGCGAGTGGCGGCTATACCAGTGCACGCCAAGAGATTGTTGAGTTGTTGCGTCAACGTTCGCGGCCTTATTTATTTTCTAATACAGTTGCGCCACCTGTAGTGGCTGGAGCAATTAAGGCCTTAGATCTGGTGACGAACTCTAATGTGTTGCGTCATCGTTTAGCTGAAAATACGGCCATCTTTCGTGAAGGTTTGAGTCGAGAAGGGTTTGAGTTGTTACCCGGTGAACACCCGATTGTCCCCGTTATGCTTCACGATGCAGCTTTGGCGGGGCAGTTTGCCGATGCTATGTTGGCTCAGGGCGTATATGTGGTGGCGTTTTACTATCCAGTGGTTCCCAATGGCAAAGCGCGTATTCGCACGCAAATGTCTGCCGCACTAACACAAGATGATTTAGAAAAAGCTATTGACGCTTTTGCTTATGTTAAGCGCCAGCTAAAATTGTAGATTGATTTTAGATTGAATGACTAGCGCATTTTTATAAATTCAATGACTAAGAATGAATGCTCGCTGATGATGCCTGATGCTAGACGTCCCCAATTTTGTCCGATAATGCTAAGTCCATAGGCCTGAAATGCCATGGGCATTGGTTTGTTTTTCTAAGACAATCCATCGGCAGCTATTCAAGTACTTCTTATTTGAAAAAAAGGACCAGCGATATGTCGGAAGAGAAGAGCCTTTGGGAGGCTACGCCATCACAGGCTAGTAATTTGAGTTATTTTATTATTTGCGGATTATTTTTTTGGTTGGTTATTCCCTTGTTTCTTATTTTGTGGCGATGGCTGCAAACGAAAAGCACCAAATATGAGTTAAGTAATCAGCGGTTAATTACACGTTATGGTGTATTGAATAAAAAAACAGATGAGCTTGAGCTGTACCGCATTAAGGATTACCAATTGGAAGAGCCTATTTTATTACGCTTCTTCTCACTCGGTAATATTGTTTTAAAAACCTCCGACCGATCACATTCAGAAGTCGTTATTCACGCTATAGAAAAAGGTGAAGAATTACGTGAGATGTTACGCCACCATGTAGAGATTTGTCGAAGCAACAAACGCGTTAGAGAAGTTGACTTCGAATGAATGTGAGGGTTTTCTGATGTCTAGTTTTGATTATGTTGTACTTGCAGTTGGTTTTGGCTTGCTATTGTTGGGCGCTTTTTCTGGTTATGCCTTATTTGCTAGAGCGTTAAAGTTATCAGATAAATTTGGTGATGAAACTAACGTCGGCACGCTATGGGGCTTATTTTTAATTGGCTTATCAGGCGGATTGTTATTAACTTGGTTATCATTGCCTTAATTGTCATATTCGGTGTGCGGGACAAATAAGAGGAATGATTGATCCAAAAAAATCAGTTGGAATTTTAACAGTGTTATAGAATCATTTAAGTTGTTGTTAAAGATGAAGTTGACAGTAGTTTATCGCTCTTAAGCGATTATTTCAGTTTCTTTATGATGTCTCTGTCTGGATCAGTAGACGATAATCTTGAGGTTTGTTGGTCTAAAAAAATACCCATTCGATTTTCTTTCCTTAAATGCTAAGTATTTTGTCCTCATTTGCCATGGGTTCTTGCGCGAATTTCTTTCAAAATAAGTTCTTATCGAAGGCCTTTATTCAATGGTATTGATTTTGAAACGGTTACATTCGTTAAGTTTAAAATGATCTAATTGTTATTTTATTTTTTTTCAGCATATTGTGGCTGAATTAGAAGGAATTGTGAAAGAGAATCACCCACGGAGTATTATGGTTTATGGCGAATAAAACACTCCATTCTCGGGATATGGATTTTCTTTTATATGAGTTCCTGAACACCGGATTACTATTTAATCGACTGCATTATGCTGGGCATTCAAAAGACCTATTTGATGCAATGCTGAATAGTACTCGCCTCGTTGCCGATAAATATTTTGCTAATCATTATCAAAAATCTGATGCTTATGAGCCAGTATTTGATGGTAAGCATATACGGCATGTCCGGGAGACAAAAGAGGCTTGGGATGCCGTTACTGAATTAGGTATTATCAGTGCCGAGCAAGGATTTAATGAGGGTGGTATGCAGCTGCCAGCTATTATTTGTATGGCGGCAAAATTCTATTTAAGTGCGGCGAATATAGCGACCAGTAGTTATCCGCTACTCACTGAAACTGCAGCTAATTTAATTCGTCGTTTTGGTAGTGAAGAGCAAAAAAAATTATTCTTACCTTCGCTTATCAATGGGCGTTTTAGCGGGACTGTAGCATTGGCAGAAGCGGGTCAGTGGGCTGTCCCGGATGATATTAAGCTGAGTGCAACAATTCAAGATGATGGAGGTTACCGCATTAATGGACCTCAAACGCTAGTAAGTAATGGGGATCATTGTCTTACTGATAATATCGTACATATGCTATTGGCAAGAGTTAATGACGCGCCAGAGGGTGTCGATGGGATATCATTATTTATTGTACCCAAAGTGCGAGTAAATAAAGATGGTAGTCTCGGTGAATTAAATGAGGTTGTTTTAGATACCTTGTTACCCAAAATGGGTTGCCGAAATTCGGCGTCTACCTTCTTAAGTTTTGGCGTTAAGGAAGGTGCTGAGGCGTATTTGGTAGGTAAGCCATACCGAGGTTTGCATTATGTATCACAAATAATGAGTGATACTTGTATTCGAGTGGGCACAGGTGCTGCCGCGCTTGCCAGTAAGGGATATTTATATTCACTCAGTTATATGCATGAATGTTCGCAGCGTCAATTATCGATAGCGAGTGGGTCGCTCTCTCAGTCTGGCCTGATGATTGAGTCTGTCGATGTGCGTCGTATGCTACTCACTCAGAAGAGTTATTCAGAAGGCGCATTAGCTCTTTGCTTATACGCCACCTCTCTCAAGGAGGATAGAAAAACAGCCGGCACAGAATGTGAGCGACAACGTGCAGCAGTGCTTTTAGATTTGTTGGCACCAGTGGTGAAATCTTGGCCATCAAAATACGGCTGTGTTACTAATGATTTGGCCATACAGATATTAGGCAGAGAAGGTTATTCTCGTGATGCTCCTGTTGAGCAGCTTTATCGTGATCAGCGTATTAATCCTATTCATGAGGGCGCAGAAGGTCTTCACGCTTTGGATTTATTAATTAAGAAAATCCCTCTACAAAATCAATACGGTTTTGATATTTTTAAACAAGAAATAAGGATT
>JABIQF010000038.1 GCA_018668095.1 Cellvibrionales bacterium | reverse complement strand
TTTCACTTTCGATTTCACTTTCGATTTCAGCTGAGACATCAATCTATTTATGACCGCAAAAAACTCGCATTAATGAGTATTCGGCATTGGCCTGTTAATCATTTAAATTGTCGCGTATCGATTTAATCGACGGTATAGAAAAGCCATCACTGATCACGGCAATAATATGATTGTTAGCTACAGTTTCTATTGCAGAAAACTCAACAGAAAATACCGTTACTTCACCTGAACTTAACATTAGAATTTGCGGCATGACGTTTCTTTCGGCAATATCACGCTTATCAGCATAGCCATCATCATAAGCATCATCATAGCCATCACCGTAGCCATCAGACCCACTTTCTACATCTTCATCGCGGTCTTCAGCAATAGAACTACCACCACCAAAATTAATATTTTGCGGGGTATCATCACTGCCGGGCTGCGAAAAGCCCTCAATACTCCAAGACATCTGCATAGATTCAGGCAACGAATGCAAACGGAAAGCTTGGCCTGTAAAGGGCTGCCAGCTTAGTCCAACAGTATCAAAGCGTACAAGGGAGTATCGATTCTTATCAATAACCACACCCAACTGCGAAGAGGTATAGATGGCTTCATCCGAAGCAGCAACGACTAAACGCTGGAAGCGCTCGGCCTCAGAGCGAAGTTCTCGAGAAAAATTATCACCAATGGACAGCACAATCATGCCAGAGAACATTGAAACAATAACCAGTACAACCAATAGCTCAATTAGCGTAAAGCCAGACTCACTAGCGTCAGCATTAATGCCAGAACGGTGATCAATAGTGGCGCAGCGCTGCTGCGACGTTATTGGAAGCACTGAAGGTTCACCCATGATATTACTGCGAGAAAAAACTACCGATCCCAGCTGCTAATATCACTAGCATAACCATCGCCACCAACACGCGCATCAGCACCTAGGCTCATTAATTCATAAGGCTCAGAACCCTCACCCGGGCTAAGATAAACGTACTCACCATCCCAAGGGTCCAATGGCAACTCGCTACTTTTAAGGTAGCCCTGAGAATTCCAATTTTTTGGTGATGGAGACGCTTGTGGCTTCTTGATTAAAGCTACAAGGCCTTGATCGGTGGTTGGATAAAAATGGTTATCTAACTTGTACATATCCAATGCTTGAGACAATGTGGCAATATCAGCTTTAGCGGTTGTTACTCGTGCGCGATCAACCTGTCCTAAAACGTTAGGACCAATCAAGCCAATTAACATACCCATAATAACGACAACAACAAGCACTTCAATGAGTGAGAAGCCACGTTGATTTTTAGCAAATTGAGATTCGTTAGCGAAATTCATAATACCTTCTTAGTTAACTTAGTAATGTTTAAATTAAACGATAGAGTTAAGATTGACGATGGGCAATAAGATTGCCACCACAATCACAAAAACACAAACACCCATCAGCAAAAGCATGAGTGGCTCGAGAATACCTAGCATCACAGCAATCAAACCTTCAAGGTCTCGCTGTTGAGCCGTTGAAATACGCTCCAGCATTTTATCCAGCTCGCCACTTTGCTCGCCGCTGGCAATCATATGCAGCATCATCGGCGGAAAATAACCGCCTTCTGCTAAAGCTCTATTTAAACTAGTACCTTCTTGAACCTGCTGAGTTGCCTGATTAACACGTCGCCTTAACCAATGGTTAGCAAGCACCTGCCCGGCAATTTTGAGCGCATCAACTAACGGCACACCTGAGGCGGTTAAAATACTTAAGGTACTCGCAAACTGCGCAGTATTAGTGCCGCGAGACAATCTGCCAATTAATGGCAAACTGAGAATTTGTCGATGCCATTTAATTTGTATTTCAGGTTTAGATAACGCCGACTTAATAGCAAAAACCAACAACACAATACCAATAATTAATAGCCAGCCTTTATTCACAATAAAGTCGCTGGTCGCAATCAGCACCTGCGTTATCCATGGCAGCGTTTGCCCTTGCGTGTTAAAAACCTTAACCACGTCTGGCACTACAAAAACCATTAGTAAAGTAACAACACCAATCGCCATAAAAAAGAGAATGGCGGGATAAATCATCGCCATTTGTACTTTTTGACGCGAAGCCTGTGAGGCCTCGGTATAGTCGGCCAGCTTCTCCATCACTAAATCAAGAAAACCTGCAGACTCTCCGGCTGAAATCGTGGAACGATATAAATTATTAAACACGCTAGGAAACTCAGCCATAGCATCCGCTAGCGTATAGCCCTCTAACACCTTAGAGCGAACAGCCAACAATATACCGTTTACTCTGGCTTTTTCAGACTGCTTTGCAATGGTGCCTAACGCTTCTTCTAGGGGGATGCCTGCAGCAACGAGCGTCGCCATTTGACGAGTAATTAGAGCAAGGTCGGCAGTAGTTAATGAGGGACGTCGAAAACTAAATCCTACACTGCCTGTTTTTTGCTTTTCATCCGACTGCCCTGCTGGCGCAATCTCTAGCGGCATTAAGCCCTGGTCACGCAGCTGCTGGCGCACTTGGCGGGCACTATCGGCGTCTAAAACACCTTTTTGTTGTTTGCCGCTCGCATCGAGCGCTTTATAGCTAAAAGCAGCCACTTAGCTAACCCTCTTGCGTAACACGTAAAATCTCTTCAACGGTGGTAATTCCCTCTAACACTTTCTCTTTGCCGTCATCAAGAATGCTTCGACCTGCTAAGCGCGCCTCTTTAATCATGACATCTTCAGGCACTTTATCGTGAATCATGCGACGAATATTACTGTCGACAGAGACAATTTCATAAATACCTCTTCGACCACGATAGCCACTATTATTGCATCGCTTACAACCAACCGGTTTAAACATAGAGTGACCAACATGCTCACCCAAACCAAGGAATTCACGTTCAGTATTGTCGGGCAAGTATGGCGCTTTACAATCGGGACACAAAACACGGATTAAACGCTGCGCAACCACACCCACTAAACTAGAGGATAAAAGAAAAGGTTCAACGCCCATATCAAACATTCGTGTCACAGCACCAACCGCTGTATTGGTGTGTAATGTACTCAATACTAAGTGACCGGTTAAACTCGCTTGTACAGCAATATCTGCCGTTTCAGAGTCACGAATTTCACCGACCATCACGACATCAGGATCTTGCCTTAGCATGGCTCGAAGACCACGTGCGAAAGTCATCTCGGCCTTATTATTGACCTGCGTCTGACCAATCCCTTCAATATTGTATTCAATAGGATCTTCAACCGTTAGGATATTACGCGAGGCATCATTGAGCTCACTTAAACCGGCATACAAAGAAGTGGTTTTACCTGAACCGGTAGGCCCGGTTACTAAGACGATACCGTGCGGACGATGCAATATTTTTTTGAAGCGCGCTAATTCTTTTTTCTCCATACCCAGAGATGATAAGTTTAAGCGTCCAGCTTGTTTATCTAACAGACGCATAACTACTCGTTCGCCATTACTCGATGGCATAGTGGACACACGCAAATCAATTTCTCGGCCACCAATTCGAATCGAAATACGACCATCTTGTGGGATACGTTTTTCGGCGATATCCAGCTTCGCCATAACCTTAATACGCGATACCAATAATGGGGCTAAGACTCGCTTAGGTTCAACCACTTCACGAAGCACGCCGTCCACTCTGTAACGAACAACCAAACGCTTTTCAAAGGTTTCAATATGAATATCAGAGGCGTTCTCTTTTACCGCTTCGGTAAGCAGCGCATTAATCAATCGAATAATCGGCGCGTCGTCTTCTTGCTCAAGTAGGTCTTCTGATTCTGGTACTGAATCAGCTAAGCTCGCTAAATCCATCTCGTCGCCAAGATCTTCAACCATTTGCATGGCTTCGTTATTACGACTTTCATAGGCTCTGGCTAAAAGACCATCAAAACGACTGTCCTTGACAGCCTCGCAAGCAAAACTAACACCGAGGTGACGCTGAATTTCAGCGACCACACTTTGGCCAATAGTGTCTTTATGATACAAGGTGATTTTAATACCATCGTCCAACACAAAACCGCCACAGCGTTTTGCAAACGGAAATGGCAGCAATGGCCTAGCCGTCTCATCAACTTGTGAGTCAAGCACTTCACTTTCTTCTGGCGATATCGCTTGATCGGCATCATGACCCATGACTTCGTCAGAATCTTGATCATCGACTAAGCCTGATTCTTGGCGTGGATCTAAATCATTATCTTGATCAGAGTGCTCACCAGTGCCTAAGAGCGAATTTATATAGCTTTCCAATATCTAAACCCCAACTATTTAAACAACATCTTTATTTAGCCCCTAACCAAACGCAAGCGATACAGGCAATAAAGTAAAACGCTTAAACAACAAGCTGATCAATAAACAAACGAATCAATACCTTTTAGATCCCTATGTTAACGTAACAGCTAATACTCAATTTAAACGTCAGAATACACACAGTATATGGCATCGAAAAGATTTTTTGAGCTCTGCAGCAAAAATTGACAATACTTTTGAGGATTCGCGGGTAAATTGTTGGAAATTGGCAAGTTTTTGGATATTTTAAAGCCTTACGCGAGCGCTTTACAGCTTTAGCAGTCTATAATGAGTATTAACTGGCATCTAGGCTTATAGCCATAAAAGCGATGTCGAAACTAATCGTAAATTAGCATAGCGAAAAATCTAACGTATTCAGAATGCGATCAATATTACCCACATCATTACAAATGCTAGTCAACAACCCAGTTATCGCTCTGAGTTGTTCAGCTATTGCCGTCGCGGTCATAATGACATTATGGAGCACCGGCATGCTAATGAGCACACTGCTGTTTCAGCCTACTGTTGATATTGCTCGAAATACGCCTAGCCAAAGCACCTCTCTTATCGATAGTAACGGCATTGGCGAACGTCATTTTTTCGGTGTCGCCAATGCTAAGCCCGTCATTGTTATCGATGAACTACCAGAAACCAAACTTGAGCTTATTTTACGCGGCGCATTTACTGCTCAAAACGAGAGCAACGCAGGCGCAATTATTGAAGATGACAAAAAGAAATCACAGCATTATGCTATCGGAGATACCTTACCCGGTAACGCCGTTCTAAAATCAATCCATGAAAACAAAGTCGTCTTAACTCGCAATGGTATTTTTGAGACATTGTATTTTCCTGAAACCCAAAAAGGCGATAAGAATCTCCCGAACTTTTCATTAGACTCTCAGTCTCCTGCAGAGAGAGAAGAAAGAAGAAAAGCTATTCGAGAGCGTATTAATAATCTTCGCAAGAAAAAATAGCTTTTTAATAAGCCTGGCGTTAACAATGCTTTGGCCGTCATAAATATCGCAACTGCTAGAATCAAGGTGGACTCATTGCAAGCCGAGAATAAAACATATACACAAATAACAACATTTATTTATGCCGTGGCTTTTAGCCTGCCAACCAGCCTGCTCTCTATAGTTTGCTTAATACTTTCACTTTCACAAGTTTCTTATGCACAGCAAAATATATCGGCAGTAGAAAAAGATGTTGAAATAGAAGCCGCTGAAGAGCAATTTATTCTCAATATGCGTGATGCCGATATTCAAGGCTTTATTCAATGGGTTGCCAATAGAACTGGCAAAAACATGGTTATTCATAGATCTGTTAAGGGAACCGTTACTATTCTTTCGTCTAGAACCGTTTCTCCCGATGAAGCCTACGAACTGTTTTTAACGGTTTTACGAATGAATAACTTCGCCGCAGTAGAATCGGATGGCGTTGTCAAAATCATTCCCGCTGCTGAGGCAAAGACTGATGGCATTCCATTTATGGGTGAGCAGATCCGTAACGGTACCATTGTCACCGCCATTATCGACGTAGAGCATAGCAACGCTACCGAACTTATGGGTTTGGTTAGACCGTTAATTCCCGCATCGTCACATATCGCCAGCTACAATCAAACCAACACTCTCATCATTGCGGACTCAGCAAGAAATATTGCTAAAATAACTCGTGTTATCGAGCTGCTCGATAAACCAGAAAACAAAATTGATCTCGATATTATCCCTATCATATACGCTTCCGCCGATGAGATATCTTCAACCCTAAGCAAAGTCGTTAAATCCTTGAGCGGTAGCAAGGCCGCCCTCACCGACCAAGATAAAGTCGAATTCGCAGTCGATAAACGATCAAACTCTATTTTGATTACAGGCAACGCCACTAAGCGCCAACAGATTAAAGACTTAATTAAAAAGTTAGATCTACCACTTGAAGGTGGCGGCAATACACAAGTGGTTTACTTAAACTATATTGAAGCGTCTGAAATCACCCCGATTCTTAAGAGTGTCGGTGACAGCGTCATTAAGGACAGCAAATCAGAATCAACCCAAAGTTTCAGCATAGAATCGAGTGAAACAACTAACGCACTCATTATGACCGGCCCTCCTGGTCTACTTAGCAACCTTCGATCGGTCATTAAACAACTCGACATACAACGCGCTCAAGTATTAATTGAAGCCGTTGTCGTTCAGGTGTCTGGCGATGCAGGAGAAGATTTCGGTGTTGTCTGGGGAGGCTCAGAAATTTATGAAGAAAACCGCACCGGCGGTAT
>JABIQF010000257.1 GCA_018668095.1 Cellvibrionales bacterium | reverse complement strand
TTATGGTCGAGAATATGATCTCGATTTATTTATGATTGTTGCTGTAGACTTTTTTAATATGGGAGCAATGGAAAATAAAGGGCTGAATATTTTTAATACCTCCTGCGTATTAGCGAATCCATTAACGCAGTCGGATATGGCTTTTCAGCGTGTTGAAGCCGTTGTGGCGCATGAGTATTTTCATAATTGGTCTGGCAACCGTGTCACTTGTCGTGATTGGTTTCAGCTCAGCTTAAAAGAGGGCTTTACGGTATTTCGTGATGCATCTTTTTCTGCCGATATGAATTCGCCAACGGTGAAGCGAGTTGAAGATGTAAGTGTGTTGCGCTCCTCGCAATTTGCTGAAGACGGTGGGCCAATGGCGCATCCGATTCGTCCTGAATCGTATATGGAGATTTCTAATTTTTATACCTTAACCATTTATGAAAAAGGCTCTGAAGTTATTCGTATGATGCACCAGTTATTGGGTGCAGAAAAATTCCGTGCGGGTAGTGATTTGTATTTTGAGCGCCATGATGGTCAAGCTGTTACCTGTGAAGATTTTGTACTCGCAATGGAAGCCGCGAGCGACGTTGATTTAACCCAGTTTCGTTTATGGTATTCACAATCGGGTACGCCAGTATTGGATGTTGACGAACATTGGGATTCAGCAACAGGTGACTATACGCTAACGATTAATCAAAGCTGTCCGCCAACACCTGGGCAAGAGACTAAGGCACCGTTTATTATTCCTGTACAAATGGCCTTAGTTACGGATGCTGGCTTGCAAGCAGTTCCTTGTGAATCTTCGCAAGCGAATATTGAAGTCTCTGATGCTAACGACTTTATGTTGTCCGTTACACAGCCGCATCAAAGCTTTTGCTTTAAAGGCCTAGCGGCTAAGCCTGTGCCATCTTTGCTGCGCGGATTTTCTGCGCCAGTTAAGTTGAATTTTGCTTACACATTAGAAGATTTATTGCAGCTACTAAAAAATGATAATGATGGCTTTGTGCGTTGGGATGCCACTCAGCGTTATGCCATGCAAATGATTCAGGCGCATGTTGATGGGACGCAATTAATTGATAGTGTGCAGGGTGCTAAGGCTGTAGCTGCCTTAGGTAAGGCTTTGGTGGTGCTGGTTGAGCAAGGCTTTGAAGATCAGTGCTGGCAGTCAGATTACGATGCTGCATTGTTAGCTGAGATATTACGCTTACCCGGCTATCAGTATGTACTTGAGCAGTTTGAGTCTATTGATATTCGTGCGATTGAATCGGCGATTGAAATATTACAAATAGCGTTGGCCTTGCAATTAAAAACTGTTCTGACTATAGCTTATAGCAACTTGTCTCAACAGTTGGTTGCCTTAGGTGAGTACAGTCCAAGTGCAGACCATATTGCGTTACGTAGTTTGAAAAATACCTGTTTGGCTTATTTAATGCGTGCGCAAGATAAAGCGTTAGTGAGCCTTGCGGTTAATCAGTATCAAGCTGCAAATAATATGACTGATCAAGCATCGGCATTAGCGGCTTTAGTTAATTGTCCTTTAGATGAAGCTGAATCAGAAGCGGCCGATTGTCTTGCCCAGTTTTATACGCAGTTCTCGCATGAGAGCTTAGTGGTGAATCAGTGGTTGGGACTTCAGGCTAGTAGTAGTAAGCCAAATGCTTTGCAGCGAGTTAAAGATTTAATGCAGAATGCGGCTTACGATAATACTAATCCGAATAAAGTTCGTGCGCTCATAGGTGGGTTTTGTATGCGTAATATCCCGCAGTTTCATGCGGATGATGGTTCGGGTTACCAATTGCTTGCTGATGAGGTGATTCGTTTAGATGGCCTTAATCCGCAGTTGGCTTCACGGTTATTAACACCGCTAACGCAGTGGCGTCGTTTTGCTGCACCGCAGTGTGATTTGATGCGGGCGGCGTTAGGGCGTATTGCGGATACTGATGATTTGTCGGCTGATGTGTTTGAGGTGGTTTCTAAAAGTAGTGCAGAGTAGGGAGCGGGCTTGTAAGTTTACAGTCAAGGTCAGGTGATTGTCGGGGTGGCCCGACATGCCAGAGCCTAGATCTTTAAGCTTTATCTGATAGTGTTTTTATATTCTGGATTTTTAGTTTATTTATTTGATTTTTCAATCAAGACCGTCGGGAGTGGCCCGACATGCCAGTCACTTTTTGCTACAGCAAAAAAAGTAACCAAAAATGCCGCAAACTAGCGAAGTTTGATCTCGAGATAACCTATTCGCTTT
>JABIQF010000040.1 GCA_018668095.1 Cellvibrionales bacterium | reverse complement strand
TGCCAAACTAGCGGCCAAACTGCATACTTATACTTGGGAAGGCAAAGATCGCGCCGGTAAAGTGACCAAAGGAGAATTACAAGTGCCTAGCCAAGCATTGGCTAAAGCACAACTACGTAAACAAGGTATTGCCATTAAAACCGTTAAGCGCAAACCTAAATCATTATTTAGCCCCCGTAAAAAACCCATTACACCCGCTGACATTTCTATTTTTACACGGCAACTCGCCACCATGATGAAAGCTGGCGTGCCCCTAGTGCAAGCGTTTGATATTGTTGCCGAGGGTTTAGATAACCCGACCATGAAGGTGCTGGTATTCACCATTAAAAATGATGTTGCTTCTGGCTCAGGTTTAGCGAACTCTTTAGCCAAGCATCCTCGCCAATTCGATGAACTGTTTTGTAATTTGGTTAACTCTGGCGAGCAATCGGGCGCATTAGAAACCATGCTCGATCGCGTTGCCACTTATAAAGAAAAAACTGAAGCCTTAAAAGCTAAAATCAAAAAAGCCATGACCTATCCGATTGCCGTTATTGTGGTATCGATTGTGGTTACCGGTATTTTATTAGTCAAAGTGGTACCACAATTTGCCTCTACCTTTAGTAGCTTTGGTGCCGACCTCCCCGCCTTCACGCTGTTTGTTGTTGGCTTATCTGAATTTGCGCAAGCCAATTGGTATATTGTGCTAGGCATAATGATTGCACTATTTATTGGTTTTAAAGAAGCTAAAATGCGCTCTAAACGATTTGCCGATGGCCTTGATAGTGTCATGCTAAAAATGCCAATTATTGGCCCCATTATTAATCAAGCCGTTGTTGCTCGGTTTTCACGAACACTCTCTACTACCTTTGCTGCCGGCGTCCCCTTAGTCGATTCACTCGATTCCGTTGCTGGCGCTGCGGGTAATGCGGTTTATGCCAAAGCGATTAAAAATATTCGTGATGAAGTCACTGCCGGTTTACAACTTAACCAGGCAATCCGAAATACTGGCCGCTTTCCTAGTATGCTAATGCAAATGGTCGCCATTGGTGAAGAGTCCGGCGCATTGGATGATATGCTCGACAAAGTCGCCGTTCATTATGAGGCCGAGGTCGATAACTCCGTAGACAGCCTAACATCATTGCTTGAACCTCTGATTATGTCGGTATTGGGCATATTAATTGGCGGCTTGATGATTGCCATGTACCTACCTATATTTAAACTGGGTGCGGTTGTTTAATACGCAGCTTTCTTGTTTATAACTCCCCTTTTAGCCATGCTAATGCTTCTCGTTAGTATGGCTATTTCGGTTATAGTAGCTATGTTATATTAATGACACATGGCTTAAAGCATCAATAAAAACGAGCCTATCGCTAAAAAAACATACAAATATTCAAAGCAAATCACTTACAACAGAGCCGCCTACAAAACTATGATTGATACTTTTAACGCTATTATAGAAAACCCTACTCTCTTTGTTATTACTTGCTCAATGTTAGGCTTAGTGGTTGGTAGTTTTCTCAACGTGGTTATTTACCGCCTACCTATTATGTTAGAGCGCGAATGGCAACGTGAAATAAGTAGCGCCGCAGAAGATGAACTCGTCAATAACGGCAGCGAAAAACCGTTTAACTTAATCACACCTAACTCGCGTTGCTCTGAATGCGGAGCGCCCATTAAAGCTTGGCAAAACATACCCGTAATCAGTTATTTATTATTGGCGGGCAAGTGCCATAACTGTAAAACGGCTATTTCTGTTCGCTACCCATTGGTTGAACTGCTCACCGCTATTCTTAGCGCAGCTGTTGCTTGGCATTTCTCTGCCGATGCAAGTGCAACGCTAGCCTGCTTGGTGCTTACATGGGCTTTAATTGCCTTAACAGGCATTGATTACGACACGTATTTACTGCCCGACAACATTACTCTTCCCCTCGTTTGGCTGGGCTTAATGGTCAATTATTTTGGGCTTATCACTTCATTAGAAAGCGCTTTGTGGGGTGCAGTTGTCGGCTATTTATCACTGTGGTCAGTGTTTTGGTTATTTAAATTAATTACCGGAAAAGACGGCATGGGCTATGGTGATTTTAAATTACTCGCTGCGCTTGGCGCATGGTTAGGCTGGCAAATGCTGCCTATCATTATTATTTTATCGTCGTTAGTGGGCGCTATTATTGGTATTAGCCTAGTAGTATTTGGCGACCGTGAAAAAACCAAACCCATACCCTTTGGACCGTATCTTGCCATTGCGGGATGGATAGCGTTAATGTGGGGTTCTGAATTGAATGCACTTTATTTGCAGTATGCAGGAATAATTTAATACTCTGGCCTTAATATTGAGAGCATAAGCTCTATTTTTTTATCGACCTTAGCCCGCCTCTCTGCCATAGAAAAGCTCAATAAATTAATACACAAACCAAAAGCTAAATCGACTATCATTTTCGATAACACTACAGCATCAATATCGCTTCTAATTTCGCCACTTTCTTGTAGTTTTCTGACGAATTTTTTCGCTTTTTTATAAGCGTGAGAAATTTTATCTTTTCGCACCTGAACCAGCTTAGGATGCGTTAAAGAATGTGTTAGCAAATTTGCTCTAACACGCCACTCCATATCCGACATTTCATCTAAAGGTAACAATGTTTTAAACAGCGGAATAAAATCATCTAGATCTAAGTTATCAGCGTCATACATACTTTCTAAACGCGACATAAAACGCTCATCACACCAATGCAAAGCACCACTAACAATTTCATCTTTATTAACAAAATAATGAGTCAGGATACCTAAAGAACTTCTTGCCATCTTCGCTATATGACGAGTCGTTACTGCGGACATACCCTCCTTTGAAATAATTCGGGCCGTCACTTTAACTATAGCCCTACGCTTTTTTTCATGATCAACGATTTTTGCCAAAACAAGTATCCTCTTTTCTAAGAAAACCTTGAGCCACTCACTGCGAGCTAGAGTTTCTATTAATCCCTTGGAAACAACAAAACGGCGCGCATGCTATGCTTTTTTATAAGGAAAGGGAATAGGACAAAAGGAAAACATGACTTTTATCGTCTAGATCATTTGTTCTATATAATAGTGAAAAAAAGAAGGGATAAAAAAGAAAAATTCAAAACTAAAAACTGATTTTAAACCCCTTATAAAAGGGCTTTTTTATCATTTATGATTTTTTTAAAAAAGATAAAACACCTATCAGTAAAAATTATTATTTTTTTAAATAAAACAAGTGACCAATAAAAACATAGCTGCAAAGCTACTCTCTAGACCTTTCTAGACCTTTCTAGACCTTTCAATAATATCGTAAGCGGCTTGAATCTCTTGTGCTTTTTCAGTAGCCATGGCCAACATATCTTCTGGCACACCACGCGCTATCATTTTATCGGGATGGTGCTGACTCATTAATTTACGATAAGCGCGCTTAACCTCTTTATCCGTAGCCGTTGATGGCACACCAATGGCTTTATAAGCAGTGGTTAATTCATTAGCTGAACTGCTTCGCTGATTACCGCCCGCAAAAGATCGCTGCGCTTTAAGCATTTCGACCATGCGTTCAAAGCTGCGCATATCAATATTAATGGCTGAAGCAACACGACGAAGGACGGCTTCTTCACTGGCATGAAAATCATCATCAGCAATAGCCATTTCAACCAAAAAAGTAAGTAGATTACGCTTCATATCTGCACGAAAACGCGCAGCGGTAACAAACTTAGCTAACGCTGCCTGCAAATCAAAATTGGCAGATGCACCTTGTTGAAAATGCTGTATGGCTTCAGTTCGCTTTTGCCCTTGCACACCAAGCTTAGCCATTAACACTTCAGCTTGCGAAATCTCGTCTTCACTCACATGGCCATCGGCTTTTGCCATATAGCCCATTAATGAAAATGTGGTTGCGAAAAATATATCGGTGCTGTGCGAATGTAAATCGTAGCTATTACGTAAATTACTTTGTAAGCCACTGCTAAATAAGCTCGCGACGAAATAACCTAATATAGCGCCTAATGCTCCACCTAAAAAATAATACCCTAATAACGCACCAACAAATTTTGCCACAACTCAACTCTCTGAAAAAAATAGACTTATCAACAATAATAGAAATACAAAAACACTTTTCATACTAAGCAGCGCAATAAAACCAATAAGCTTTAAGCGCACTATAAAATGATATGCGACTGTATAAAGTTATGCTCTGTGATGCAATGTTATAAAGTAGCTAACAATGCTAAAACAAGAAAAAATTATGAATGAATGAATATGAAGCCCAAGTTTGAGACTG
The DNA here is from genome assembly GCA_018668095.1 of Cellvibrionales bacterium. GTDB lineage: Bacteria > Pseudomonadota > Gammaproteobacteria > Pseudomonadales > UBA7434 > UBA7434. Next base: position 2,019 of record JABIQF010000040.1, on the reverse strand, counting down.
GCTCCATTTTCTGAGCTCATCATTATTGACTGCCAACTAGCCAATACTGCAAGGGTATTTGCTTATGTTATGAGGGTGCTTACTTATATTATGAAGGGACTTGCTTATGTTATGAGGGTACTTGCTTATGTTCTATAAGCTAATAACTGACATAAATCATTGGTAGCCACAAACTCCACTTCTTGGCCGCTTATAGATGCCAGCCCATTGGTTGAATCATATACAAAAAATCGTATCACGATAAATAACGGGGCTAAAACGATCAACCTGCGACCTCTAACGAATTAAAATAGTGCTTATTTGTAGAAAACGAGGGCTAACAAAGCGGACAGTCGCAATTCTTTAGCGTACAATCTAGCCCATAACAAAACGGTAATAGGGAATTATTTTGAATCTGAGAGTTATTTTCGGATCCATTTTTTGTTTGTTTGTAATAGGGTTTAATCCAATAAGAGCACTGACTCAAGCCGATTCAATTTCCAAATTTGAATCACAGATAGTGGATTCCGAAAACGCATTCAAATTAGGTAAATGGACACAATCAATAGCATTAGGCGAATCTGCGCTTGAGGCTTGTCATCTGCGGCTATCTGTCAATAATGCCCGCTGCATCTATATTATGAAAAACAATTCTCTCGCCTATGAACAGGCAGGAGAACTGGTTGAGCATGCAGATAAAATTGAACGCGCTTACCGCGTTGCACTTTTACAGTTCGGCCCTTTTCATCATTTCACCATTAAAACGCGAGAAGTGTTCTATCATTTAGCGGTTAAGCAAAAACGTTATAGTGAAACCATTCCCGTTGTTATTGCGTTAATACATCACGAAAGAACCAATGCAAATGATAAACATAAAATTTTAAATAAATTTATTGAATTACATGCGCTGTATGTAAAGACAGATCAAATTCAGTATGAAGTGCCTACACTAGAAAGCATTGCTACTCTTACTAAAGAAGTCATTGGTGGCAACACAGCTGCTTATAAGCAGGCAACCATTGCTTTAGCCGAATGTTATTGCAGACAAAAAGATTACACTAAATTCGGTATTTTAATTAGTCGCTACTCCCTAGATATAAGCTGCGCTTAACGCTTATTAAATCGATAAGAATGGGGCGCAACGCCCTCTTCTTTTTTAAACAGTCGAGAAAAATATAAGGCATCATCATAGCCAACTTTATCGGCAATCTCTTGCACAGTTGAATCACTGGTCTCTAACAAATAACGCGCATACTCCACCTTCATTTTTAAAAAATGTTGTATAGGCGAATAACCCGTTTGCTGTTTATATTTTTTACTAAAATGATATTTTGAAAGATTCGCCTGCTTTGCCATCCAATCTAAACTTAACGCCTTATCCAAGTTCTGCAACATCAATGTTTGCATCATATCTAAGTCAATGCCACTCACCTTTTGTGCCGACTCATCATTAATCAGCTTAGCGATATACGTTAGAATTTGTTTAATGGCATTGGCGGCATACACCAAAGAAACCGTATTGTAAGCATGGCTTGCAGCATTAAGCGCAGCGCGGAACTGAGCAATTAGAATTGGCGAATGCCCTACAAACACCACGGGATGTTTTTCGCTATAGTCCATATGCGCAATATAATCTGCCGCCTGAACCCCAGAAAAATGTGTCCAATAGACTGACCAAGGATTATCTTTATCGGCAGAGTAATGATGACTAACCCCTGCCGGCAACAAGACCACCTCACCCGCCTTTACCTTACCGCTCCAATGTTCGGTGTCTAAATACCCCTGACCTGCAAAGCAATAAATCAGCAAATGATCATCATGCTTCTTTCTCGACATGCTATGACTACTGGCTTTTTCATAAAAGCCAATAGCTAAGGGATAGCAATCTTTAGCGAGCACATGGTTCTTAAGCTGCTGCCGTATTACCACCGGCGCAACAATACGCCGACTTAAACGGTTCAACGGCCAACGGGATGGCTTACTCATAGCAACTCTCTCTTGAAATCTTTCTCCAATCCTCTCTTCAATTTCCTCTTCAAC
>JABIQF010000075.1 GCA_018668095.1 Cellvibrionales bacterium | reverse complement strand
GAATCAGAATGATATTGGCTGGAGGCGAGCTCAGATATTGACGAAAAACTAGGTCAAGTGAAAATAGTTTACATAGGCACGGCTAAGATGTACCGAATAAAACCACCCCAAAGCGAATAGGTTATATCGGGGTCAATCTTCGTCAGATTGTGTGCTTTCTTTTGGTTACTTTTCTTTACACAAGTAAAGAAAAGTGACTGGCATGCCGGGCCACCCCCGGCGGTCTTGATTGAAAAATCAAAAATATAAACTAAAAATCCAGAATATAAAAACACTATCAAATAAAGCTTAGAGACCTAGACTCTGGCATGCCGGACCACCCCGACCACCTAAAAAACCTTACTCTCGAACATCCAACAAGTGCGTAGCTTTAACTTCCTCCATCACCACATAAGTCCGTGTCTCACGCACACCCTCTATAACAGCCAGTTTCTCACCCAAAAACTGCCGATACCCCATCATATCCTTAACCCGAATTTTAATTAAATAATCAAAGCCACCAGCTACCATGCTGCACTCCATTACCTCTGATAACGACATTATCGTTTGATTAAATAACGCCAAATCTTCACTCGTCGTACTCTTGAGAGATACCTCAATATAAGCCACCAAACCCGCATTCAGTTTATTGGGATTTAAATGCGCAGCATATTGCAAAATGTAGCCGCTTCTTTCTAAACGTTTAACACGCTCAAGACAGGGAGTAGGGCTTAGACTCACGCGTTCAGCTAAATCAACATTGGCAATGCGCGCCTCCTCTTGGAGTACAGCCAAGATTTTTCGATCAATGCGATCAAGTATGTCCGAGTCTTTTTTCATGATGTCCTCAATAGATATTTTGCTGCTTTTCTTTTAATAAGATACAACCGGTAATAAAATGCAACTGGCTGCTGGCATTAAAAACCATGCAGCTTAGAGCCATCATTTGAAATTTAGTTGCAGACATGGCGAGCCTTATTGCTAGGGAGTAGAGCCACTATTTATTGTGCGTTTTTTTGCAGCTAATGGTTTCTTTAGGCAAAAGAAAAATATATTGTGTGCGTAACAATATAAAAAGAGGTGATGTATGACGCTTGAGCTCACATTAATACTTTTGATTTTCGTCATCCAGTGGTTGGCATTTGTGCCTGCCTGTGTTTTTAAAACCGAGCGGTTTTATGACCTGACAGGAGGCCTGACATATACCTTGGTTATTCTTATCGCGCTTTTTGCCACTGACTATAGCCACTGGCGATCGGCGCTGCTGTCATTGTTAATTGTGATTTGGTCGCTGAGACTCGGCATGTTCTTGTTTTTACGTATTCGCGCTGCGGGCAGTGATTCGCGTTTTGAGCAGATTAAGGTATCGCCAAAACGCTTTTTTATTGCATGGACCTTACAAGCTGTATGGATTAGCTTCACCGCGTCTGCCGCGATATTGGCAATGACATCACCACAAACGGCAGGGGTTTCTTTTATCGCTTTGTTAGGTCTCGTATTATGGGTGGTGGGTTTTTCTATGGAGTGGATTGCTGACCAGCAAAAACTTCGCTTTCGTCAAAATCCTGCCAATGCCAACCAGTTTATTAACACTGGTCTGTGGTCTTTTTGTCGACATCCCAATTACACGGGTGAAATTATGCTTTGGCTGGGTATCGCGCTTATTGCCTTTCCCGTTCTCGAAGGCTGGCGATTACTCGGTTTGTTCTCGCCAGTATTGGTCGCTTTATTATTAATTAAAGGCAGTGGTATTCCTTTACTCGAGCGAGCCGCTGAGAAACGCTGGGGTAATGATGAAGCTTACCAACGCTATAAAGCCAATACACCAAGGTTATTTCCCGGCTACTAAGCGTCATAACGTCTTATCAATTCTCCTCTGAGGGCCTTAACATCGCTTTTTGGCCCCTTTAAGATGGTATGCAGCCTCAAATATTCATTAATATTATGTTTTCAGCTATTTTCCTTGTTTAATCAGCGCGCTATGATGGGCAGCTAACGTCAATACTCAAGGCTATGGAGTCATCACCCACGCTATGCCTAATAATGATTCGCCTCATTCAGCGACTTTTCGCATTGATCATGGTCTCTTAATGGGTGCTAGGCAGGTTGTATCGCCTAATTACGATAGCCGACCAGCGCAGCAGTTACCCGACTTGCTAGTAGTCCATTGCATTGCATTGCCGCCGAATGAGTATGGCGGTGAGGGTATAGAACAGCTGTTTACGAATCAGCTGAACCCTAATGAACATCCGTATTATGAGAGTATTGCTGATCTTAAAGTCTCAGCGCATTTATTGATTCGTCGCTGTGGTGAGCTTGTGCAGTTTGTGAATTTTGATCAACGCGCTTGGCATGCAGGCCAATCTTGCTTTGAGGGGCGTGAAAGCTGTAATAATTTCAGCATTGGTATTGAGCTCGAGGGTACAGATACCGATAGCTACGAGACAGTTCAATACGAGCAGTTGGCCATGGTTAGCCGCTTATTACTCGACTATTACCCGACGATGTCATTGAGTCGGATAACGGGTCATGAAACAATTGCGCCAAATAGAAAAACTGATCCTGGCCCCGGCTTTGATTGGCTTTATTTTCGACAGTTATTAGCCTAACGACTCAGCTAGGAGGTCATAGGATGTTATTTATAGCGGTAGTGCTGGCATGGCTGGCCATGCAGTTTTGGGGCGGAGCAGCTCTATTTCAGCGCGATGAAATTTTAATGCAGTGGCATTCATGGTTAGATAATGAATATCGTAATCGCGTTGGTGATACCGGCGTTATTATTGCGCTGCTGCTATTACCGGTTATTGCTACAGCATTGGTGCTTTATATTTTTGGCGGTTGGTTTTTTGGCTTGGTGGGCTTGGTCATTAATGTTGCTGTGTTGCTTTATGCTTGTGGTCGTGGTGATTACTTAGCGCAAATGCAGGCTTATCGTTTTTCGATGACGCATCTTGATAAGCAAGCTGTGTTTGATGCGGCCGATCAGTATTACTCAATCAAGGGTGATCAGCTTTCTAACGTACATAATAAGGTGAGACAAAAAATAAGTTATCAAGCTTATGATCGATGGTTTGCCGTTGCGTTTTGGTTTTTGATTTTAGGTGCACCGGGTGCATTGCTTTACCGTATTTGTCATATTGTCAGTGCTGGCAGTGTCGAAGCAGAAGGCGAGAGCGCTACTGCCCAGAATGACACAGATGAAAATGATCTTAATGACAGCGATAGCGAGAATAATGCTGATGATGGCCTAAGTCCTTATCGTTATTGCAGCAGTTATGCGAATGATACCAATGCCATTCTCGGATTTATGGATTGGGTGCCTTCACGTTTATGGGCGTTAATTGTTGGTTTATGCGGTGATTTCAAGGCCGTTGTTCAAGTGCTTAGCGTTAAAATGTTTACTGCTACGCCGGTAGTTGCCTTGCTCGATAAAGTTAACCTTGCCATTGTTTATGGCGATAGAGCTGTGTCACTCAACGATGATGAAACGATTGATTGCCATGAAATTTCTGAAGCAAAAAATGAACTGGATGTGATTGAGCAAGTGGATAGCCGAGCGATGATTGTTGCTATGGCGGTTATTGCTGTTTTAATTTTGTTGCTGTTTTAATTTTGTTACTGTTTTGATGTTATTGCACTAGCTAAGAGGTCGGCATGGAGAACTTATTTAAATTATTGTTTATTCTATTTGCTGCCGTTGCAGTTATGGTGTTTGTGTTAGAGCGCTTCGGCAAACCAATGGAAGCTGAGCAGCAGTCTAAATTGTCTCGTTGGGTGCTGCCGTTAATCGCTTTGTTGTTGATAGCCCAGCTTTTTAGACATTTCTCTTAACATGTCTCTTAAAATTTTTCTTAACATTTCTCTTCGCATGTCTCTTACTCGTTTTATCCGCTAATGCTTGATAACGCTTTAAATCAAGCCGATATTACCTTAGTAATAACGCGCTGCGAAGATGTCAGCGATAGTCTTCTTAACTCTTATGAATCCCTTTTAAGTGATGATGAGCGTCAGCGTAATCAGCGTTACCGTTTTGCTGCCGATCGCCGTAAGGATTTAATTGCTCGCGCTTTATTGCGGTCGCAGTTAGGCGAACGTTTAAACCTTGCGCCAGCATCTCTTGTATTTAAGCGTGGCGAGCATGGTAAGCCTGCGTTGGTCTTAGATAGTAGCTTAGAATTTAATTTGAGCCATGCGGGTGATTGGATTGTATTGGCGATGGCGGAGAGTCGTATTGGTGTCGATATAGAACATACCGCTCGTGATAACGATGTGATGGCCATTGCTGATCGATATTTTTTTGGTAGTGAAATTGCAGAGCTGACTTCCTTTGAACCTTCTGAACAGCGGCAGCGTTTTTTTGATTATTGGACGTTAAAAGAAGCTTATATGAAGGCGCGAGGCGAGGGTATATCGCTGGGGCTTAGCAATTTCGGCTTTAGTGTCGCAAATAAGGCTGATATTACGATAGAAATGAATAGCTGCTTAAATGACAGTCCATTAGATTGGCAGTTTTTTTGTGTGACGCCTAATTCTG
>JABIQF010000112.1 GCA_018668095.1 Cellvibrionales bacterium | reverse complement strand
GCGCAACCGTTGCTATTATTAGTGAGCGAATTATTGTCCGTATCAATAAAAACACGGTAGGTAAATTGCTCTTGGGCTAATGCAACCGTACTGCCTAATAAGAGAATGCTCAAAAAACTATAACGCAGTAGGCGAAAAATATTCATACGCCGACTCCGGGATTAATAAATCCTAAATTGGCATCAACATGAAAAGGATCTGGAAAATTTGCCACTGTCGGAAATAGCTGTGGTAAGTCGGGCTTACTCACACCAAACCAATGAGCTATCACCGATGCACACTGCGTAGTGGATGTTGTTGGTACCCATCGCCCTCTTCCACCACTGGCATCCAAGCCCTCATTTAATTTCAGATCGGGATGTTCGCCGAATAATTGCCCACCATTAATCATGCCGCCCATGACGAGTGCATGGCCACCCCAAGCATGATCAGTGCCGGTGGTTGCATCATCGCCATTAGGCGTTAATGTTCGACCAAATTCTGAACCTACAAAACTCAGAACTTTATCAAAATCACTTTGTTGAGTAAGCGCATCACGAAAACCTTTTAATGCTGCATTGAGTTCACCCATTAAAACACTATGATCGGCTAACAAATTTTGATGCGCATCAAACCCCGTCACCTTAACAAAAAAGACTGGTCGGTTATTTCCAGTAGATGATCGACCCGCTATCATTTTAGCTATAGTCTTTAATTGACTACCCACTTTAGAACTCGCCGCCCCTGCTGCCGAAAAAATGGCATCGTAATCGATGCCCGCATTCTCAGCTTCATTAAAAGCGCCGTTAATAATCGCCTCGGCCTGAATCGCCGAATTAAATATATCACGGTGCTTTTGCATCATTAAATGAGAAGCGCTATCTATTGACGCCATGGCATCTTCTACCATGGTTTTTCTAGTGACATTATTTTTATAATTCCACAGTGGCGTTACGCCATTTGTACCTAAGGTATAGGGATTGAGAACACTGTCGCGACTGACCTGAAAAGCATTTAAACCAGACATTGATATTAAGGGTGAAACCGTAGACGCACTATTATAAATATCGGTTAATTCAGCTAAACGGCCTCCCCAACCAAAACGAAAAGGCAATGCTGGCTCGCTCTGAAACTGTTGTTGTTGATCGGCATGTGAAAATAACTGCGGAGGTAAGATGCTACCACCATTAAAAAATTGATCGCGTGTCGTAGGTTCATAAAGATTACCTACATTACAAATAACTGACATTTCTTGATTGTTAAATAAATCGGCCATGTGGTCACAGGCAGGATGCAGACCAAAATCATTGTAAACTTCACCACCATAAATTGATGCTGGTGCCGTTAAATTAATAGGCTGTAAATCACTAGCCGGTAAAGCGACAACTCGACGACCAGCCTCGTAGTCATCCCGTAATTGGCCGGCACCTCTAGGTACCAGCATATTAAAGGCATCGTTGCCACCATCTAAAAATATAAAGACCAGTGCCTTGTAATCATCGACAGCTAACGCTTTTGATGCAGCCAATAAACTGGTCAAACCTAACGACTGAATAGCTGCAGCCGAACCTAAGCAGGAGACCTGCTTGATAAAATCGCGCCGAGAGGAATTCTGTGACGTTAATATCTTTTTATTAACTATTTTTGACACCCTTTTTTTTATCATCAAGGAAAGCCTTTTTTATTATTAATGTAACTTCAAATGGTTATTATGAGGTTTAGATTACAGCCAACACCTAAAAAAATATACCATGACAAAAATAAATACGGGAATAAATAATCAAACAATATCAATAACTTAAATATCAAATCTACAGTAAAATCATCAACTTTTAACAATTCAAGTTTTCTTGAATAAAGCCTATCGCAATTTAAATATAAATGAAACTTAACGTTTAGCTAGCCCTGAGCCCGCTTTATTTGTATCAATTTGTAACATGGCCCTTTCTCAAACAATACTTCACACTCATTTATTAATGATAATAGTGGTCTCAAATAATTTAAGAACGTATAAAAATAGGTTCTCATTTTTAATTCCACTCAGCCACGTAATCATTTACCTATGCAAGCTATACAAAAAACAGGCCTCTACTGGCTAGGCAACGATCTACGCCGCCATGATAATGAATGCTTTATAAAAGCATCAGAATCAGTGGAACATCTTTTAGTGGTCTATTGCATTGAGCCACAATGGTTAACTGCCGGTCGCTATCAACAAATACGTATGGGTCAACATCGTCGCCAATTTTTAGCGCAAAGCCTAAAGCAGCTCAAGTATCAGTTAGAAAGCGAAGGTCAGCAGTTGCTTATTTTTTCTGGCGATCCCCTCACTGTTTTACCTAAGCTAATAGCGCAATATAACGTGCAACAGGTTTTTAGAAGCCTGCATCCTGGTTTTGATGAGCAGCAGCAATGGCTCTCGCTGCGTGACACCCTAGAGCAGTCTACTCCACAACAAACATTGAAATGGCATGAACTGGATAACCTGAGTTTAATTAACCAACACGATATTATGCGTGCCTGTGATATTGATGTATTTAACAAGCCCATTGCGATTGATGCACTTCATAATCCAGCAGAGCATAAGACCAACGAATTTATACCCAGCTTTTCAAAATTTAGACGTATTATTGAAACGGCGATAAAAAAACAACATTTAATTATTGATCCACCGTTAACTTTTTCGCGAGCCCTACCAAAGCCGGCAGCATTATCGCCCACTAACTATTCTCAGCTTGCTGAGCACTGGGTTAGCAATATCGATAGCGCACTGGAATTAGATAATACTGACAATGCTAGCGATATTGCGAGTAATACACTGATTAATGACGATGCCTTTTTAGGTGGTGAACGCTCTGCACAAGAGCATTTAAAAAATTATTTTTCTGATTTACGCGCGCACCAGTATAAAAGTGTTCGTAACTCTCTAGGCGGCTGGGAAAACTCAACTAAATTCTCAGCTTGGTTAGCCAATGGTTCTCTCTCAGCTCGTCAAGTCATTGCTGCTCTGGTCGAGTTTGAACAAGAACATGAACGCAGCGACTCAAGCTATTGGATTTTCTTTGAGTTACTGTGGCGCGAATATTTTTTCTGGTACGCCTTGTTTTATCAAAAAGATTTATTTCGTTTTTCAGGTATTCAGCAAAGGCGTCCACTCTGCAGTTTTTATCCTGACCGCTTTAAATGCTGGTCAGATGCAAATACACCCTACCCGCTCGTTAATGCGTGTATGACGCAACTTAATCAAACCGGTTATATGTCGAACCGTGGCCGACAAATTGTCGCCAGCTGCTTTGTGAATGAGTTAGAGCTTGATTGGCGTTATGGCGCTGCTTATTTTGAAACACAATTAATTGATTATGATGTAGGTGCCAACTGGGGCAACTGGCAATATCTTGCCGGCGTGGGTGCAGATCCGCGTAGTAATGATAAAGGCGGCCGCCATTTTGACTTAGTCAAACAGCAGCAACGATTCGACCCCAAAGGTGAATACATTCAACAGTG
>JABIQF010000207.1 GCA_018668095.1 Cellvibrionales bacterium | reverse complement strand
GATGCAATCAATGCCGCGGATGCTTTGTTCATTCTATGACTCGTATATGCCAAAAAATTGCCGATTAATCTCAATAGTGATTAAAGGAGCAATATCCATGCCGTTAACGCTCTTCTCTTTATTGCCCATAAACCTTGATTGTCTAAGACTTGATCTGCTTCTCATTACGGTTTTCGTCAGCCTTTGCCGCTTTGCGGCAGCTGCTTGCCGCAAACTCTTAATTGAGTAGGATTTTTTCGCCTTTGAATTAATTAAGTGTCTGATTTTAAACAATAAAATGGTTGTGGCATATCGGTTGCAATACTCCGTATGAGATAGCTATTTTTAATGAGAGAAAACCAATGACAGCGATCAACTTTGCCAATGCATTAGGCGTTCATGAGCGAGCTTTGCACTTACGTACCGAGCGATCGGCGGTATTGGCAAATAATTTGGCTAATTCAGAGACGCCTGGCTATAAAGCGCGTGATTTTGATTTTCGTGAGGCATTGCAGGCGGCTAAGTCAGATAAGAACGCCATGAATATGTCACGAACTCACAAGGGGCATATTGTTTCTACCGTTAAAGGCGAGGGCGCATCGGTAGCGCTTTCTTATCGTGTACCACTACAAGCCAGTATTGATGGCAATACCGTTGATGCACAAATGGAAAGTGCGGCGTTTGCCCGCAACGCATTAGAGTTTGGTTCTAGCTTCCGCTTTTTAAATGGTCGCTTCGCTAGTTTGGGCAAGGCCTTAAGCGGTAATTAAGAATGCCCTAAGCGGCAATTAATAGAACGCACTTAGATAAATATTTAAAACAAATTTTTATTTAGAAAACACAGTAAGAGATTTGAGTATGAGTTTAGGAAATGTATTTGATATAGCGGCGATGGGAATGAGCGTCCAAACGATTCGCTTAAATACTACTGCGAGCAATATGGCTAATGCAGAAACATCTGCCAGCTCTGAGGCTGAGGCTTATAAAGCGCTACGTCCGGTATTTGTTTCTAGCAGCGAAAAAAATGCGGCTAATGGATCACTTAACGGTTCAAGCCCAGCTGATTTTGGAGTGATGGTTCGTGAGATTGTTGAAAGCCAAGCGCCTGTCAATAAAGCCTACGAGCCAAATAACCCGCAAGCGAATGAAGAGGGTTATGTTTTCTACTCTAACGTCAATTCTATCGAAGAAATGGCCGACATGATTTCTGCTTCACGGTCTTTTCAAATGAATGTCGAAATGATGAATACCACTAAGTCCATGATGCAGCGCTTGCTGTCGATGGGCCAGTAATGAAGCAATAAAGTCATTCGCAGTGAGTGATGACTGATTCTCTAAAATTAATGATTAAGTAAAACTAGGTACATAGCATGACTGAAATTAATAGCTCAACATCCGCCGATATTCTTAATTCCTTAGGCACAAAGGCTAACGCGCCAACAGAAGAGCAGGACTTAGGTAAAGATGCTTTTTTGCAGCTCATGATTGCACAGTTGCAAAATCAAGATCCTTTAAGTCCGGCTAAAAATGAAGACTTTATTGCACAGTTAGCGCAGTTTAGTTCGGTCGAAGGTATTCAAAATATTAATAACTCTATGGAAGAGTTAGCCAGCTCTTTCCGTTCTAGCCAAGCATTACAAGCGTCTTCTTTAGTCGGTCGTCAAGTGCAGGTGAGTACTGATACCGCAACGTTATCAGCGGCAGGGCCGGTTCAAGGGACTATCGATTTAGATACTAGCTCAGCCAATATTAAGCTTTATATAGAAGGCCCTGATGGCCAGATAGTGAAAACCGAAGATCTCGGTGCTCAAGAGCGAGGCGCTATTGATTTCTCTTGGGATGGCACTAATGAGAGCGGCTTACGTGTTGCCGATGGTGCTTACCGTGTTTATGCCAGTGGTTTAGTCGATGGCGAAATTGCTGATTTACCTGTGGCAATTGGCGCTAACGTTAACAGTGTGACGGTTGGCCAAAATAATTCCATGATTTTAAATATTGAAGGCGTTGGTGCAGTGCCGCTTTCAGAAGTGAGCCGTTTTCTATAAACGCTAATGTTTAATCATGTTCATTTAAATACAACGAATGAGCATGAAACCCTAATTTAATATGAAAGGCAGGAGATAGACCATGACATTTAATACAGCACTAACAGGATTACGCGCAGCAACCAGTGATCTTAACGTAACGGGTAATAATATTGCTAACGCCAGTACTGTGGGTTTTAAACAGTCGCGTGCTGAATTTGCCGATGTCTATGCCAGTTCTGTAGTTGGCGGCGGTACTAACGCTATTGGTAATGGTGTTCGTGTGTCCGATGTCTCTCAGCAATTTTCGCAAGGTAATATTAGCTTTACTGAAAACGCGTTAGATTTAGCGATTAATGGTGGCGGCTTTTTTGTATTAAGTGATCAAGGCTCTCAAGTATTTACACGTGCTGGCCAATTTGGTGTAGATGATACTGGCTATATTACGACTAACGACGGTGCTCGATTGCAAGGTTTTCCTGTCAATACATCAGGTACGGTATCGGATGTATTAGGTGATTTACAATTAAGCACGGCAGATATTTCACCGCGTCAAACGACTTTAGTGGATATGCTATTTAATTTAGACGCTGATGCCGCCGTGCCAGAAAGTATCGTTAATACTGCAATTTCAGAGGGTTCAGTAGAGCAAGCTGCACAAGGCGGCGTGAATGGCTATGCCTCAGGCACTATCGATATTGGCGGCACTACTTACAATATTCCTGCCGGCGCTAACCAGTCGGCCAGTGTAATTGCTGGGTCACTTTCTGCGATTAACGGTGTGTCTGCATCGGCGACTACTCGTGCCGATATCGTGATTCCTGCTGGTTCAACTACCGCTAACCAATTACGCATTAATGGTGCTGAAATTGTGGGCGCAGATCTTACGCAAATTACTTCAGCGATTGATTCATTGCCGGGTATTACTGCATCAGAAACGGGTGGTGTGATCAGCGTGGTTTCAGCCTTAGGTGATGATTTATTATTTACTGCGGGCGGCGGTTTGTCGGCAAGTGTTACCGGTGCAGGCGGTGGTGGTGCGATTAATATCGATGGTAGTTTAGCTAGCCCAGCTAACCAAGCAACAGTAGGCGGTTTGGTTAATTTAACGTTGGATGCAGGTATTTCGATTAGCGCGGGTACAACGACATCGGCGGGCACTAATTTATTTCCTAACGTTCCAGCATTAACCTTGGTGCGAACGAATTCATTTGATCCTGGTGATGGCAATACTTATAACGATGCAACATCAGTAACTATTTTTGATTCCTTAGGGAGTCGCCATGTGTTGTCACAGTATTTTGTTAAAGAGCCAGCGGCATTAAGCGCGCCTAACACATGGAGTATGTATGTGCAGATTGATGGTCAAAATGTTGGTGACCCTGATGTGTTGTCGCCTAATACAGCGACCATGGAGCGTTTTACGCTGCGCTTTTTTAATGATGGTACATTAGATACCGCTAACAGTGATGAGCTGTTAATTTCTAATTGGACACCTTTGGATGCCGATGGTAATCCGGCGGGTGCATTAGGTCCAATAACAGTAGCTAACGGCGCAACAACGCCTATCCCTTCACCGCCCGTCAGTTCTAATTTTGTTTTGGATGTTAATGGTTCCTCACAATTCAGTGGCGGCTTTTCGGTGAATGAATTAGATCAAAATGGTTTTGCTCGCGGACGTTTATCGAGTGTTGATGTTTCCGAGACAGGCGTTATCTTTGCGCGTTATAGCAATGGTGAAGCACTAACACTAGGTCGTGTTGCGTTGGGTTCATTTGCCAATGAACAAGGCCTTACGCCATTAGGTGATTCGACTTGGGGGCAATCATTTGAGTCTGGTGAGCCGGTTATTGGTGCGCCAAGAACCGCATCTTTGGGTTCTATAACCTCGGGTGCGCTTGAAGATTCGAATGTTGAATTAGCAGAAGAATTAGTGGCACTCATCATTGCGCAAAGAAATTTCCAAGCGAATTCACGCACCATCGAAACCGCAAATGAAATTCAGCAAACGATTATCAACCTTCGTTAATTATTGGTTTATTCCAATGAGAGAGCAACTAAACATAAACGAACAGGCGGGTTAAAGAGTGGATCGTGCATTATATATATCAATGACAGGCGCCAAGCATAATATGCTTGAGCAGGCTGCGCGTTCGCATAATTTAGCTAACGTCTCAACCGTTGGTTTTAAAGCAGATTTAGCTAACGCTATGTCTATGCCGATTAAAAGTGGTGATGGCTATAACAGTCGTGTTTATGCCGTAACACAAACGCCTGCTGTCGATTTAAGTAGTGGCCCTTTAATTGAAACCGGTCGTGAACTCGATGTTGCTGTCGATGGCGATGGTTGGATTGCGGTGCAAAACGCTAATGGTGAAGAAGCCTATACCCGCGGTGGAAACTTAAGTGTCGATACTTTTGGTTTGCTGCGTAATGAGCGCGGTTTGCTAGTTATGGGTAATTCTGGACCTATCGCTATTCCTGAAGCAGAAAAAATTGATGTTGGTGTCGATGGCACTATTTCAGTTCGCGCCTTAGGGCAGGGGCCAGAAACATTAGTGGCGGTTGATCGTATTAAATTAGTGAATCCGGATACTAGCGCATTACAAAAGCAACAAGACGGTTTGATTTATAGCCGTAATGATATTGAAGCATTGGATGCCAATGTGCGATTACGTTCGGGATTTTTAGAAAATAGTAATGTTAATGCTGTCGGTGAGTTAACGTCGATTGTTGCATTAGCAAGACAGTTTGAAATGCAAATTAAGATGATGCAAACCGTGGCCGAAAATGCTGAATCCAGCGCCCGTGTATTGCAGGTTCAAGTTTAAAAATATTGAACGGTTTATTTAAAAGTATTGAGCTGTTTATTTAATATTGAGCTATTTATTTAAAAAGTATTGAGATAGCCATTTAAGTCTATTTGAATAACTAACAACAGATTAAAAAGTAGAGGTTACACCATGCACGCAGCATTATTTGCCAGTAAAACAGGATTATCTGCACAAGATAAGCAGTTAACGACTATCTCAAATAACTTAGCGAATGCTTCAACGGCTGGTTACAAGCGTGATCGCGTTATTTTTGAAGATTTACTCTATCAAATTCAACGTCAGCCGGGTGCGCAGTCAGCACAGAATAATCAATTGCCATCGGGTTTGCAGCTAGGTACAGGTGTGCGCGTTGTCGGTACACAAAAGCAATTTACGACAGGTAATTTACAAGTTACCGACCAGCCTTTAGATATGGCGATTGATGGTCGTGGCTTTTTTGAAATTCTACAGCCGAATGGCAATACCGCGTATACCCGCAATGGTGAGTTTCATTTAAGCGCTGATGGCGAAATTGTGACAGCAGGTGGCTTGGTGTTAG
>JABIQF010000138.1 GCA_018668095.1 Cellvibrionales bacterium | reverse complement strand
TTGCAGGGCTGAACGCATAGTTGTTTATATAGATTGGCTATAGTGTTAATTGCATGCTTAATTGAGTTTGATACCTTCGTAACTAAGGGGCATTTTACGCAAGCACCATTTTAAGTGAGGTTCATTCTTAATAGAGTGAAAATTTTTGACTTAATAAGGAAATAGGCAAATGAAAATGCAACGGAATTTACTGTGTGTGGATGATGAATCGGGGATATTGAAATCTCTGACGCGTTCGTTGCGTAATGAGGACTTTACAGTATTAACCGCGAGCAGCCATAATGAGGCATTAACATTATTGTCTGAGAATGATGTGCAGGTAATCTTAGTTGACCAGCATATGCCAGATATTGATGGTCTTAACTTAATTAAAAAAATTAAAGTACATCATCCCTTTATTATTCCTATTATTTTATCTGGCTTGGTCGATATGGAATACGTTTTAGCAGCGATTAATCGCGGTGATGTGCAGCGCTTTTTAGCCAAGCCATGGAATGACGAAGAACTAAAAACGGTTTTGAGGCAGTGTTTTCACTATTTTGATTTAGCACACTCCAATTTAGTGTTAAATGATTTAGTGAGTCAGCAAAAAATACAATTAGAAAATTTGACAAAGTTATTGAAGGAGCATGGA
Source organism: Cellvibrionales bacterium (assembly GCA_018668095.1). GTDB lineage: Bacteria > Pseudomonadota > Gammaproteobacteria > Pseudomonadales > UBA7434 > UBA7434. Next base: position 11,235 of record JABIQF010000138.1, on the reverse strand, counting down.
TGTGATGGGTGATTTAGACTTTTTAAACTTCGACTCTCCAGTAGAGAAGGGACCTGATTCGAAAATAAAAATATTGTTCGTCGATGATGAAATATCAATACTCGTTGCATTGCGTCGTTTATGCCGTAATACCGATTGGGATATTTACACCGCAGAGAGCGGTGATGAAGGCCTAGCTGTTATTTCAGAGCATACTATTGACCTTGTTGTTTCTGATATGCGCATGCCAAAAATGAACGGTGCAGAATTTCTTGAGCAAGTAGTAAAGCAATCACCATCAACAGTTAGGATACTATTGACTGGATACTCTGATGTAGCTGCTACGATAGCGGCAATTGATAAAGGAAAGATTTTTTGCCACTGCACTAAACCCTGGGATAACGATGAGTTCAGAGAAATACTTAAAGAGGCTATTGCCTCTCGTTAGTTTTTTCATATTGAGAGTATTGAGGGTGTTGAGAGTGTTGAGGGTATTGAGAATATTGAGAATTACGATATTTTAAGGTTTTTTTTCCTTAGACTGGCCCGTTAATATAATAAAAACCCTTTGTTTTCAGTAATATACCTATAGCATCCAATGCTTATATCTAATTGTTCTATAAAATAGTCTTCTTTTTCTAATCATTAAACGTAAGTATAAAGAGTGCATTAATTTTTCGCATTTTGTAGTTTGTTTTTTTGGATTAATGATCATCATTATTATAAAAGGGCTTTGTTATGAAACGATTATATTATTTAACATATGACATCGATGTTGCTGAATCCGCGTCGAAGTTATTACATGCTAATGGTATTAGCGATTGGAATTTTCATGTGCTCAGTAAAGATGAGGCGGGCATTCAAAAACATCATTTGCATGCTGCTACGCCGATCCATCAATTAGATATTCTCCGCTCTGGTGAGAGAGGTTTTTTCTACGGAGTGATACTTGCTATTATTACGATCGTTCTTTTTGATCAGTTAACGTCTTGGTTTGATATGTTCGGCATGTTGGGCGTATTAGGTATTGGCGCAATGACTGTTGGTTTTTCAACATGGATTGGTGGCTTTGTCGGTATGCAAACTGAGAATTATAAAATTCGACGTTTTCATGATGTTATTGAACACGGTGGCTACTTATTAATGATTGATGTTATGCCTAAGCAAAAAGCACCTATTGAAATTCTATTAATGAATCAGCATGGTGTGAGTAAAGCTGGTGAAGATACAACGATGGTAACACCTTTTCATCATGCTTGATGAATGATGCTAGACATCACAACGTTCAAAAAGCCGGGTATATACCCGGCTTTTTTTTGTCTCAAGCAAAGAGTAGACTGACGAAAAGATGTTTGACTGATACACAATGAGATACGAGATGATAAACGTATTATTGAATCGTGTGAATGCCTGTCGAGAGTGCGAGCGTTACTTACCCCATGGAATTCGCCCTGTTTTGCAGTTGTCGTCTCAAGCAAAAATCTTAATAGCAGGTCAGGCACCAGGTCGTAAAGTCCACGAATCCGGCATTCCCTTTAACGATGCCAGCGGTGAACGCTTACGCGCTTGGATGGGAGTCGATAAAGCGGTATTCTACGATGCAAGCCAAATAGCTACTCTGCCGATGGGTTTCTGCTACCCCGGCACAGGAAAAACCGGTGATTTACCGCCGCGCAAAGAGTGTGCAGTAAAATGGCGTGCGTCTTTACTGGCAGCAATGCCGAATGTTCAGTTCGTTCTGGTGATAGGTAAATACGCCCAAGACTATCATCTCGATTCGGCCATCTGTGGAAAAGGTGCTACGGTAACGGATATTGTAGCGGCTTGGCGGTCATACTTGCCGACGGCAATGCCACTGCCGCATCCTAGTCCGCGTAATCATATTTGGTTAAAGAAAAACAGTTGGTTTGAGTCAGACGTATTGCCTGAACTTAAATCACGTATTAATGATTTACTTTATAGAGAGACATAATGTCAGCAGTTGATGTGAAGCCGGTCGATAGCGCCGAAGAAAAAAAGGAAATGCCCCCTAAAAAATTATCTTCTCTTTTTCATCTTCTTAGTTATTTAAAGCCCTATAAATCACGTTGGATGGCGGCGATGGCAGCCTTGCTGTTTACTGCGTCGTTGAGTTTGTTAATGGGGCAGGGTGTTAAGTTATTAATTGATAGCGGCTTTGGTGAGGGCTCGTTAGCGCTGCTTAATCAAGCCGTTTTAGTGCTGTTAGCATTAGCTGTTTTTATGGCGCTGGGAACGTTTATTCGTTTTTATTTGGTGTCGTGGTTGGGTGAGCGTGTTAGTGCAGATATACGGACAGCTGTTTTTAATCATATCGTTACCTTGCATCCTAGCTATTTTGAAACTAACCGCAGTGGCGAAATCACTTCTCGCTTGACTACCGATACAACATTATTGCAAACCATTATTGGTAGCTCTTTTTCTTTGGCGTTGCGTAGCTCACTTACGACTGTGGGTGCATTGATTATGCTATTCATTACTAATGGTAAGTTGATGCTAATAGTGGTTGGCTGCGTGCCGTTAGTGTTATTGCCGATATTATTTTATGGAAAAAAAGTGAAAAGGCTTTCTCGAGCTAGTCAGGATTCGATTGCCAATGTAGGAAGCTACGCCGGTGAAATAATTCAAAATATTAAAGCCGTACAAAGCTATACCCAAGAGCAGCAAGAAAAATCGGTTTTTGGTTCACATGTCGAAGAGGCTTTTGGTATTGCCAAAAGTCGCGTAACTCAGCGAGCTATTTTAATGGCTGCCGTCATTTTGTTGGTGTTTACCGCGCTATCAGTCATGTTGTGGGTGGGTGGTAGCGATGTGATTAATGGGTCGATGACAGCGGGTGATCTCGCAGCCTTTATCTTTTATGCCCTCATGGTTGCTATGGGCGTGGCTACGGTGTCAGAGGTATTTGGTGATTTACAGCGGGCAGCGGGTGCCACCGAACGCTTGATTGAGCTGTTAGAAGTTAAGAGTCTTATCACTGCGCCCATTATATCGGCCGATGCAAACGCATTACCGGCTGAACTCGCTTTTAAGCAGGTAAGCTTTAATTATCCTTCTAGACCCGATGAGCCTGCCTTGAAATCGTTCTCTTTAGTTTTACCTGAAGGTCAATGTGTTGCGTTAGTGGGGCCATCGGGTGCAGGTAAATCAACCGTCTTTGAATTAATACAGCGCTTTTATGATCCGCAATCTGGTTTGGTCACGTTGGGTAATAAAGATATTCGTGAGTTGAGTCCTCAGGCGCTTCGTCAGCAGTTAGCCGTGGTTGCCCAGCAGCCAACATTGTTTACCAGTGATGTTGCCACGAATATTCGTTACGGTAGGCCTAATGCTACGGATGAGGAGGTTGTGGAGGCAGCCAAGGCGGCTTATGCGCATGAGTTTATTAGTCAGTTGCCCAATGGCTATAATAGCTTTTTAGGTGAGCAGGGCGTGCGTTTATCGGGTGGGCAAAAGCAGCGTATTGCTATTGCGCGTGCCATATTAAAAGATCCACGTATTTTAATGTTAGATGAAGCGACCAGTGCACTGGATACCGAAAGTGAGTTTAAAGTTCAAAAAGCGTTAGAGCGGCTAATGGAAAATCGAACCACGTTAATTATTGCTCACCGCCTTTCGACAATTTTACATGCAGACACTATTGCCGTATTGGATCATGGGCAGCTAGTTGCACAAGGGTCACACGAACACTTGTTAAAAGCGTCTGCACTATATGCTAAATTAGCCAGCTATCAGTTTAAAGAACAGTCTGCTTAATCGAATTTATTGTTGTTAGGGTTTTTATACGCGAGTTTGGATATCGAGGTTTAAATGGATACTTTATATTGGCACGATTATGAAACATGGGGCATTAACCCTGCCGAAGATATGCCTTCGCAATTTGCTGGTGTGCGAACGGACAGCAATTTTAATATTGTTGGTAAGCCCTTAAATATTTTATGCCGTCCAGCGCTTGATGTTATACCTCATGCTGAGGCTTGTTTAGTCACTGGTATGACACCGCAGCAAGTAGATGAGCAAGGTGTGAGTGAGCGAGATTTTTTTGCTGCCATTCACGCAGAATTAGCCCAGCCTAATACCTGTAGTGTCGGTTATAACAGTCTGCGTTTTGATGATGAAGTGACGCGCTATGGTCTGTACCGCAATTTCTATGACCCCTATGGCCGCGAGTGGCAAAATGGCAATACGCGTTGGGATATTATTGATATGTTACGCCTTTGTTATGCTGTTAGACCCGAAGGTATTAATTGGCCACAGCGTGATGATGGCGTTGTTAGTTTTCGTCTGGAGCAGTTAACAGAAGCAAATGGTTTGTCTCATGAGGCGGCGCATGATGCGCTCTCAGATGTTTATGCAACTATTGCTGTAGCGAAGTTGATAAAAGAGACGCATCCACAGTTATTTGATCATGTTTTTTCTTTACGACAAAAGCAAAAAGCGCAAGAAGCGTTGGCATTAGGAACCGGTAAGCCGGTGCTGCATATTTCCTCGCGATTTGGTTCTGAGTTTTGCTGTGGTTCATTGGTGCTACCTATTGCGCAGCATCCTAAAAATAAAAATGAAATTATCTGTGTAGATTTACGCTATTCGCCTAAGCCATTATTTGACTTAGATCCGCAGCAAATTGCTGATTTATTATTTACGCGCGTGGCCGATTTACCTGAAGGTATCGATCGAATTCCTCTTAAATCTATTCATATAAATCGCTGTCCTATCGTACTAACGCCTAAGTTGGTGGATGATAAAGTCGCTAAGCGTTTATCTTTAGATTGGTCAAGCTGTGAAGCACATCGAGAGCAGTTGTTAGCTTTTTCAGGTTTAGCCAAAAAACTGCAGGCGGTTGTAACTGCGAATGCATTCGATAATAGTGACCGTGATGCTGAAGCGCTGTTATATGATGGTTTTATTCCAAATAGGGATAAGCCTTTGATACAGAAAATACCTGCTGCTGATGCGGAAACATTGGCCGACAGTGCTTTTCCTTTTGAGGACGCGCGGCTACCCGATTTATTGTTTCGTTACAGAGCGCGTAATTTCCCTGACAGTTTAACTGCCGATGAGCGCGAAGAATGGTTGCATTTTTGTCGTGATAAATGTTTGTCGGGTGAATCTAGCCGCTTAGACAAAGAGTTAGAAAATATCGATTCGCTTTTGGTGAGTAAGCCCGAGCGTGGTGATGTACTTAATGGCTTGGCAGACTTTCTTAAACAGAAAAAACAGTTGTTGATGGGTGGCTAGGTATTGTAGCTAAGCGCGGCTTAAGCAATAGCTAAACGCGGTTTAAACAATAGCTAAACGGTGGCCATGCTGTTTAAGCCAATTTTCAGCATGGTTTCTTTGAGGATAAACGTTATCAACCAAATTCCAAAATTGTTTGGAGTGGTTGGCATGGCGTAAGTGGCAGACCTCATGGGCAATAATGTAATCAACAACATACTGCGGCGCTAACATTAAAAGTGGGTTGTACTGTATGTTGCCTTCACTGGTGCAGTGTCCCCATTTGCTGGCAGTACGTCTGTAGCTAATCTTGTTGAGTTTGTCGAGGTTCATTTGTTTGGCCAATGCCTGTGTTGTTTCTGACATATAGCTTTCGGCTTGTGTTTTTATCCATTTCAAAAAAAGCTGTGTGGCTTTCTCTTCTTGTAATTGCTCGGTTGATAATGCGGTTTCTTGCGCGATAGTCGGGGGGATATCAATCCATAGGATCGAATCATCAACCGAGATGCTGGCTCGCTTAACGACCTTGCCACTTAGACGAGAGTGGTTGCTAATACGAATAGAGAGCGTATCACCTAATAATGGCAGAATCGCGCCATCATTAATGCGGTAGATATCTTGTAATTGCAGTTTTTGCAAAGAGACTTGTTTACTAATCCAAGATCGCTTTTCTTCAAGGCATTCATTAATCCAGTACTTGGGTGCTTTAAGCGGCGCGCGAACTTCAACGATGCCACGACGAACTGAAATGCCTAAGGTGCGACGGCGTGTTCGAATGAGTTTGTAGTTGTGGACATTCTCAAGGCTATTATTGATTGTTGCTTCAGTCATAATTGTTAAGCGTTATAGTCTTTGTTGCTGGGTTCTTTACTAGCAGGTTCTTTACTAACAGGCACTCTGTGAGCCTGTAATTGGACGGTTTCTACTTGTTCGCCAAGCGTGATAACGTGGCCTTTATAGCGTTCATCACCGGTTGAGGTGAATTCAAATTGATAGTTACGCCAAATGTGGAACCGGTTGTCACGTCCGCGCTTAAACCAAACCCGATGAATGCCAACGCTTTGATCGAGTAATTGTACATTGAGTTCGTCTGAATGTGATCTGGCGGCATTTAAGGCGATTTCTCTGACATGAAGTTCAGAAAAGAAGTACATAGCAACAGCAAAGCCGACTAATAAAATAATGATATGTGAGAAGCTTAAACTCATGATTAACTCATTGATTCTAGTAATGGAAGTATCTAAGCGCTGGGCTTATCCTTCGGCGAGTGCAGGGCGCTAAGGTTATACTTGCAAGTATAGTGTATTTAAGCTGATGGCGAACAGCAAGCGTATAAAGCCTTAGTGATCCTAGCTAATGCGAGTATCGTTAAATATACCCAATAGAAAAAACAGTTCTACCTCTATTCTGGTTTATCATTGATGCTATTGGCTTGAATGGTATTGTCTTAAAAGCTTGCAAACTAACGATTCTATAGAATTGTGTGAGTAACAAGCATGCCGGTAATTGCCTTGTTAATAATTATTTTGACTGGAGATGATTTATGAGTGATCAACTCGCTGACATTCCTTTTTCATCGATGGAGAGCGGTGCTGCATTACTGCTTAAAACCGCAGAGCGGTTATTTGCTGAACATGGTTTAGAAGCGGTTTCTACACGAATGATTGCTCGTGAAGCCGGTCAAAAAAATCCTTCTGCATTGCAGTACCATTTTGGTAATCGAGATGGCTTGATTGAGGCGATATTAAACTATCGTTTAACGCCGATTAATCAAGAGCGTTTAAGACGTTTAGATGCTTTGCAGCACCGTGGTGATGTGGTTACCGTAAAGCGATTGACAGAGGTCTTTGTTGAGCCTTTTGCTGAAGAGCTTCTCAAGCCTGTCGAGGACACGAGTTATGTGTCACTATTAGCTCAGCTTTATGCCTACCAACCAGGCCGTGATTTGTTTCAAAAAAATCGCGAAAGAAACCGCGCTATGTTTGAACTCACATCATTAATGATTAAGGCGTTAAAGCCTTTACCCTTGGCGGTTATTCATTTTCGATTACAGTTAATGGGTCGTCAATCTATGACGGCGATCGCTGAATGGGATGAGGCGCGAAGAAATCAATCGATTGATTTGGATGCGAAGTCATTGCGTTGGCGTACGGATAATTTAATTGATTTTATTGTTGGTGGCTTACAAGCGCAGGTGTCTAGTCGCTATTAGTTTTTTATTATTTGGAGTTTTTTTTGAAAATAGCATTGTTGTTAACAGGTAATGAATTAATGACCGGCGATACGGTCGATTCTAACTCCGCTATGATTGCTCAATCACTCGCTGTGCAAGGATTTGATGTCGCGCATAAAGTAACTGTGGGGGATGATATGGATTTAATTGTTGCCGAGCTCGATAAGCTCGCGGCGATATATCCCGCCATTATCATTAATGGTGGCTTAGGCCCAACAGTCGATGACCTTACCTCAGAAGCGCTATCTCTTCTTACTGGCGAGCCCTTAGTTGAAAATGCACAAGCCCTCGCGCATGTTAATGAATGGTGTGAGCGGCGGGGTGTTGCTGCCAATGCTGCTAATCTTAAGCAAACCTTATTACCTGCTAGCGCCACTGTGTTAGCTAATCCCGTTGGTAGTGCAGTGGGTATTACCTTGCGATTCCGTGACTGTGTATTGCTGTGTACGCCTGGTGTGCCGCCAGAATTAGCGGCTATGTTAGAGGGTTCGGTATTGTCGGCTTTGCAGTTAGGTTTTCCTGATGCTACTGCGCGCTTGGTACGTCGCTTAAAGTTATTTGGTATGGGTGAGTCGGCGCTACAGCAAATAATTGCTGATCAATGTCCTCATTGGCCTAGCGAAGTTGTCGTGGGTTTTCGTGCCGGTGTTCCTCTGTTAGAGCTTAAGTTAGAAATAGAAGATGAAGCGCATTTGTCTTTGCGAGATCAATGCGAAGAAGAGTTAAGGCAAGTAGTGGGTGACTTTATTGTTGGTGAAAATGATGACACTCTCGGCGCTATTGTCATCGATTTATTACAGCAGCAGACTAAACAGCTGACGTTAGCTGAGTCTTGTACTGGTGGCATGATAGCCTCAAATATCACGGCGGTTAGCGGCGCTTCATCGGTTTTTGGCGTAGGTTTTGTTTCTTATTCTAATGCAGTTAAAGCCAGTGTTTTGGGTGTGGATTCTACGTTAATTGAGCAGCATGGCGCAGTCAGCGAGCCGGTTGTAAGAGCCATGGCAGAGGGTGCTTTAGAGCGTTCGTCGGCTCATTGTGTTATTGCTGTGTCAGGTGTTGCTGGCCCAGATGGAGGCACCGACGACAAGCCAGTTGGTTCAGTATGGGTTGCATGGGGTGGGGTAGAGCATATCAACACTCACCTTTTCCATTATCCTGTGGGTCGTAAAATGTTTCAAACCCTAGTGAGTGCGCTGGCATTAGATTTACTTCGTCGTTATCTTTTAGGCTCAACGACAGTGCCTAATTATTATCAGCGTAAACGTTCAAAGTAATTGCATTACTGAATCGTGAGCGCAACGGGGTTAATAAACTCACTTGCGATACCGGCAGTGTCAACGGTGGCGATAGAAAAATAGTACTCGCCAATGGGTAATGCATTTATTTCATAGTCATTGACGAGTTGATTGTTATTGTTCGTTGCAGCCACTGATACTGTACTTTCATTATTGCTGCCTTCACTGGTCGAAGAATAATAAATTTCATAGTGATCAATTTCATTAATCGCTAGTGGGCTACCATCCGTTCGTGTGGTTGGGGTTCCCCAGTTTAAAGCAACATTACGTAAAACAGGTTCGCCATCACCGTTATCGGGTCTTGATGCAATATCAATACTGGCAATACTCGATGCGCTTAAATTAGTCGTGTCGACGCATTCAGCTGTTAGGCTATGACTGCCTGCAGATATAGCATTAAGGCCATTATCATTAAAGCCAGAGTTACTGCCGTATTGGTAAGGTGCGACGCTATCGCGTCGAACAAATTCACCGTCAATACTTAAGTCACAATAGGCAATATTGTCGTCTTCGTCGCTGGCGATAAGTTCTACGCTAATATTGTCGCCTTCAATAGCCGCTGTTTGTAATGTCGCTGACGTAAAGATTACAGTTGGCGTTGAGGGCTCAATAGTTGGTGGCGTTGGCTTAGGGTTTTCTTCGCTGTACAGTGATGCTAGGGGCGCTGCTATTTCTGGCACATCTAGTGAAACAACTGGTAATTCAGGTGCTAATGTTTCTGCTTCTTCAGCCAGTATTTCATTAATTTGGCTTATGTTTCTATCGCTATTCGGGACGTCCAACAAGGCTGGATTCTGAGTCAAGACGGCGGCAATATCATCGATAGTATTCAATGCTGTAATAGAATTGCCGGCATTTTGTTTATCAAAGCTGCCATCGGCAAAGTCATCGGCCAATGCCGCAACAAGCGTTGTGCCGTTGGCGGTTAAGCCGTCATCAGCGACTTCGTCTTTTAAGACGCTCACAATCGCAGCAAAAACTTCATTAGCAGTTCTTATAGCTAGAGTATCTTCGGCATCCGTATCGGCATTAATCAGTGGTGAAGTCGTAAATAAATTAATTTCTTCGGTTAATAAGCCAAGCCCAAGCGTTGCTTTAATATTAGTAGCACTGGTCTCTAACGCTGCTAATAATTCGGCGATGCTGACACTGCCATTGTTGTTGCCTGATAAGCCTACGGTTAACGGGTCAGCATTACTCTCAAGACTGTCGGCAATTTGCCGAGCATGTTCAATAGCAAAAGAACTTAATGGAGTAGCGTAAACGGCGGTGCCAGCGAGTAATTGTTGACTCGTAATGATGGTGCTCAATGATTCGATAACGGGGATTTGGCCATTGATTTCAGTTCCGTCGGTGTATTCAATTAAGAAGGGTCCATTGCTAGCGAGGCTTTCGGGAATGGCGAGCTCTAAATTGGCGCTGGTACTTGAGCTGCCACGAGCGACTATGTCACCTTTTAAATCAGCTTGTGAAGGGTCTATTTGGTACGCCGTCACATTGGCATTAATGAGCGGCCCTTTAACGCCAGCACCTTTAACGGCAATGGCGGTTTCATTGTTTGCGATATCTGCTTCAGCGCTCGAGTTATCTGAGCTTCCGCAGCCTACTAAGCTAATAGTCAAAAGTGTGGCAGCGCAGAGTTTTAATAGATGGTCTTTTTTTAGCGGACGGCATCGTTTCAGCTGATGGCATCGTTTCAACGATTGAACAGTGCTATCGATAGTTTTGAATATGCTTATCTTCATGGCTTTGTACCTAATGCTATACGTCGCTTTATGCAGCAGAGTTAAGGTTGGCCTGATTGTTTATCATGGCTTAACCAGTAATGATGCTAGTGTATGTCGAGGGGCTCCTGAGTGGCATCGCGCGCTTTTAAAACGGTGAACTGAGTGGGGTTTGCTGGGCTGTTTTGAGTGCGGTATCACTATTTTCCGTCACTATTTATTGTCAATACTAGGTGAATAGCTTGCCAGTAAAATTTATAGTGTGCGCTAGTCGTTTTAATGGGCTGGTTTGATTCGCGTATTTGATCAGTCAGCTTGATGTTTTAAAGAAATCTATGAGGCCAAGCGCTATGTCAGATCAAGAAATTATGTCCGATATGCACGGTCAGACAGCTCAATTAGCTTGGAGCGAATTGGCGCGTTTTTTTGCGGCAGGTAAAGTGTTGTTTATCGCTGCTGAACTGAATTTAGTTGAGGTTGCTGCTGCTGTATCAGCCGACGATACTGAGCAAGTCAGCAAATGGCTTGAACTGCAGCAGCTATCGCCTGTCAATGATCAGCAAGCTGCTGATTGGCAGCAATGTGATCAGCTTATGTGGGCTGTTGTTACCGCGCCATGGGTGTTAATTCAATTAGTGAATACTTAAAGATTAATGATTTGAAATATTGTTGAAAGTGAATTTTTATATGCAGTACTTTTTGATTGAGAGAAAGTTTGCTGTTGATGCAGAAATTTTAGAATAAAAAAAAGGCGTCCAATTGGACG
>JABIQF010000091.1 GCA_018668095.1 Cellvibrionales bacterium | reverse complement strand
TATTCATTAGTCGTTACAAAGATAAAATAGGGTGAAGTAGGTAGATAAACGTGGCCATCGAAAAAAACGCAGAGCATAAAAAAGATACATTATTTTCTCATCCTATGGGAGAGGTGCAGGGTTTCACTTTTGATTCTAATGTTGCCTCTGTATTCCCTGATATGATTCAGCGTTCAGTACCTGGTTACAGTACTGTCGTTGCAATGAGTGGTGTTTTAGCGCAGCGGTTTTCACAACCCGGTACGCGACTCTATGATTTAGGTTGTTCATTAGGAGCAACGAGTTTTGCTATGGCGCAGCGTGCGGTAGATGATTGTGAAGTTATTGCTGTTGATAACGCTAGCGCCATGTTAAATCAGTTATCCAAAACACTGGCTGAACAAGTGTTGCCAACACCAATAAGCTTGCTGCATGCCGATATTATTGATGTTGATATTCATCAGGCCTCTGTGGTGGCAATGAACTATACCTTACAGTTTATTGATATTGCTGAGCGTGCGAAATTACTGACAGGTATACGAGACGGCATGGTTGATAATGGCGTTTTGATTTTGTCAGAAAAAATTCAATTTGATAGCGCGCAAGTGAATGAGCTGTTTATTGATTTGCACCATGATTTTAAACGCGCTAATGGTTATAGTGATTTAGAAATAAGTCAAAAGCGCGACGCGATAGAAAATGTTTTAGTACCTGAATCGTTAGCCATGCATCGACAGCGATTAGTTGATTGTGGTTTTAGTCGCGTTGAAGTTTGGTTTCAATGTTTTAATTTTGCCTCTTTGGTCGCCTTTAAATAATTTCTTACAACGCTCTATTCAATTGTCGTATAGCCCTCCATGAAAATACTTGATTACACACCATTAATTGAACGCTTAAGAAATGATGAAGTAGATGCTCTAGCCGATGCATTACCACTCGTGCTTGAGGCTGGCTTAGATGTGACTCGCTATGGTGATATTCCACGCTGGAAGCAATCGTTAGAATCTTTGCCTGATATTACTATTAGTGATATTGATATGGCGTCTTCATCGGTGCGTGCAGGTGTTACTACTGATTGTAATGATGCACAATCCTCTCAGTTACAAGAAGCATTGATGGGGCTACACCCTTGGCGCAAAGGTCCATTTGCCGTCGCTGGTATTGATATTGATACCGAGTGGCGTTCTGATTTTAAATGGGATCGTTTAAAAGACAAAATACAATCGTTAGAAGGTCGGCGGGTGTTAGATGTCGGCTGCGGCAGTGGTTATCACTGTTGGCGAATGGCTGCAGCGGGTGCCGAGTTAGTTGTGGGCATTGATCCTACGCCACTATTTGTTATGCAATATTGGGCGATGCAAAAGTATCTACAAAACCCCAATGTCTGGGTGGTCCCTATGCGAATGGAGGCGCTGCCAGAGAAACTAAAGACCTTCGATACCGTATTCTCTATGGGTATTCTTTATCACCGTCGCTCGCCTTTCGATCATCTGCAAGAGTTGCGTGATGCTTTAGTCAATGGTGGTCAGTTGGTATTAGAAACCTTAGTCATTGAGGGTGATGATGGCGAAGTGCTCGTGCCTGAAGGTCGCTACAGTAAAATGGGTAATGTCTGGTTTATACCTTCAGTGCCCACGCTTTGTAGTTGGTTAGCGAAAATGAAATTTCGGGATGTTGAAGTTATTGATGTTTCTACCACGACAGTCGAAGAGCAGCGCGCCACTGATTGGATGACTTTTCATTCACTCAGTGATTTTCTTGATCCGGATGATCCAACGAAAACAGCCGAGGGTCATCCTGCACCGCGAAGGGTAGTTGTGGTTGCAACCGCTTAACTGCTTTTAAATTTAATGCGACGCCTGATGTTGCAGCAAGCCTAAGCTTGTATCGCTGCTATTGGCAAGCCACTGTCGAGCAGGCAGGTTGTCGAGCTGGCTGGCTTGAATAGAGCGGCTCAGTGAGCTCGATAAAGCCGTTGCAGCAAGGCGTCGATAGAACGGCAGTTGCTCAACAAAAAACGGTAAGTGAGACTCGAGTGATTGCTCATCATTATTGCTTATTTGAAAATCTTGATGGAATTGCTGTAAGTCTGCGAGTAAATCACTGTGATTGGCCAGCGTTGCGGTTAATTCAATAGACCAAGTCATATCGTACTGAAGAACACAGCGACCCACATAAACCCCCAAATCTAAATTGCCCAATCTCTCTGGTTCTATAAGACTTAAGCGCCATGGTGACATGGGTTTATTGTTGACGGGCAGTGAGGGCTTCCAATAAAAATAATAATTATTGTTAGGGACGGGTTTAAAAGAAAATTCAGCAGACAAAATAAGCAGTGATGTAAAATACTCGCCCAGAATTCGGTCAGCAGGTTTATTGGCAAGTGTTAGGGGCGTCATTGACTCCCATGCAGCCAATAACGGAACGGCGCCTTTGCCCTGGGGGTTAGGTGATTTCATAACAGCTCAGCAATAGAAATGTTTAAAAATAATCATTCTTAGTTATCGATAAGCTTTTTACGCTATATAGCTCCCATTGGTTTACTGCTAAGGCTAAGGTTTTATATTGGGTAATGAATCCAGATCTATAACGGTAGCAGGCTCATTTTCTTCATCTTGCGGTGGCGAATAGCGTTGCCCGCTTAACCAGCTGCGAATACGTAAAAACAACCGTTTTATCAATCGCCATAATTTGGGCAGTAACCAAATCGATAAGCCAATAAATACGACTAATAACCCCAAGAGCAATAAAGGATGATTCAGTGCCAGCCAAATAGCACCTACGACACTGATATCTTCAGCTATTGATGCAGTCCAGTTACTTACCGGCTCAGGAGAGGTGTTAATGACCATGCGGCTGCCAGATTTGACTAAGTGAGAGGTGGCGGTAACGCTGCCTCCGATCATAGCCGCTGCCAGTATCATTGCAGGCTCAGCCTCACCAACGGCACCGGCAGCGAGCATTGCGCCAGCAGGTAAACGAATAAAGGTATGAAGCGTATCCCATACAGTATCGACACCGGGTATTTTATCGGCACCAAACTCCACCATATACATAAGACCGGCAGCGCCAATCACTAACGGGTTTTCGAGCAGTGCTAGCTCAGCTGGAAGAGCGATATTACCTGATGCGCCGCCAAGTCCTAACACTAGCAATACGGCATAGAGGTTTACGCCGCTAGCCCAGGCAACGCCCATGCTGAGAGCGATGATTTCGATAATCGATTGATATTGATCCACGGTACTGGCTCCTATTTTCTTTAAAGAATATGATGCCACAGTAGCAAAGAGAATAAGACCATGGTGGTAAAAGTTAAGTCCCTAGCGGCTCAATAAAACTGTAAGTAATTGAAATAATTGAAAATAATATGAGTAATATTATAAAGGGGCAGTTTGGTAAAGCTGCGCAATTAACGCGTATTAAGCGCTCTAGCCTCTGTCAGCATGGGCATCATCGCTGGAAGGTAGATACCAGTACGCGATTTGATGTTAAAGAAGGCAAATTGTTAACCGTAAGAACCTGCAGTAAATGTGGTAAAACGAAAACATCGGCGGATTAACGTTCAACGGTGATATCGACTGCTCGGCGTTAAGGTGAATTGATAGCTTATTAGTCAAATATATAGAGATTTGTGCCATTTTAGGGGTAAATGGGGGTTCTATCGTCCTGAAATTGGGCGTAGTCTGGATAGAATTGTTAGATTGAGCACGGTTTATCCATTACGTTGAATGCAGCAAAAATATTTTTATGCTGCAGCAATATCAATGAGGCCAAGGTTAATGACGACACATTACTGCTATACCGATTCTCCTTTTGGTAAATTGCTGTTAGTTGGTGATTTTCAGGGGCTTTCCCACGTTAATTTTCAAGACGGTTCTGCGCCGATGCTTCCTGAGGCTGAGTGGCGTAAGGATGCTGCATTTTTTGTAAACGCTATTGTGCAATTAAAAGAATACTTCGCTGGTGAGCGATTGCGTTTTTCGTTGCGTTTAAATCCTAAAGGTTCAGAGTTTCAGCGACAGGTGTTAGAGGTGGTGTCGCGTATTCCTTATGGTGAGACGTCGAGTTATGGTGATATTGCTCGCATGGTGGGTAAGCCTAAGGCGTCGCGTGCTGTGGGGGCGTGTAATCGGACTAATCCGATTCCTATTATGATTCCTTGTCATCGTGTTGTTGGAAGTAATGGTAAGTTGACGGGGTTCAGTGGTGGTGTTGAGTTTAAGCAGTGGTTGTTGGATTTGGAGGCGGGGAAGCATGCGGCGGAGGATGAGTCGTTGGTCGTGGAGGCTGAGGATTGATTTTAATGAGTTGTCGTTATTTTTAGTTTTTAGTTTTAAGGTCAAGGGCGTCGGGGGTAGCCTTGTTGCTAATCCGGTTTTCTTTTTTTAAATTAGTTTTTTTAAGTTTTCAATCAAGACCGTCGGGGGTGGCCCGACAGCCAGTCACTTTTTTTCAACAGCAAAAAAAAGTAACCAAAAAATGCCGTAAGCTTAACGGCGAAGCTTAACCACGACGGGTGCATCTCGCAGTGTTTTCTGTCCAGCAGTTTCAGAGAGATTATCGCCAAGCGGTATAGGGGGTACTTTTTTTTGTGCTGCACTTTCATCAAGCTTTAC
>JABIQF010000115.1 GCA_018668095.1 Cellvibrionales bacterium | reverse complement strand
TATCACGCAAGCCGCCCGGTGAGGTTTTAATATTGGGTTCTAAATTGTATTCATTGCTATTGGTATCACGATGACGATCACGCTGCTCTTTGCGCTTGGCAACAAAGAACTCACTCGAAGTCCACATATGCTCGGTATCAGTCAACATTTTTAAGCGCGTAAATAATGACTCATCACCCGCTATAGGCCGAGACTCAAGCATATTGGTTAATACAGTTATATCGTCTTTTGCGTAACCAAGGCACTCATCCAAGGTTCTGACACTATGACCAAGGTCTAAACCGCAATCCCATAAATAGGTAACCAAGCGGCCAATGGCTTCACCGTTGGCTTCTGTGGCCGGAGAATCAAGCACCAGTAGCAAGTCAATATCCGAACGCGGATGCAGCTCTCCTCGTCCATAACCACCCACAGCGATTAAAGCGATTTTTTGATCACCCCAATCTTCTTGCGCCCAAAGGTAACTTAACAATATATCAATTAACTTAGAGCGTGCCTGAATCAACAAACCGGGATCAACACTTGCTATAAACGCGGCATCCATTTGCTCTTGGTATTCTTGCAGTAAAGCTTTGCACTCAACCGCTGTTTGCAGCTTTGCTAGCTGTGACAAAAAACGATTGTATGAGAGCTCAAACGGCGCCAGTCCATCGGCACTATTAATTAAGGGCGTAACAGAAGTGTTCGAAGCTTTGGGAGAATCATTATTAACGTGAGGAGCCATGAAATTAGAGCCAGTCAAAAAATTAAAAATATCAATTAGGATTGGCCAGAGGTCATTAGACCACTAGCAATCGGAAACCATTAAGGAACATTTTGAACCATTAAAACCGTATTAGAATGATTCTTCGCTACGTGCGGTTAGCACTTCAACGCCCGTCGCTGTCACGGCCAACGTATGCTCCCACTGTGCCGATAACCGACCATCTTTTGTTTCTACGGTCCAACCATCTCGGCGGTTCAACTTTACATGTCTTTTACCGGCGTTTAACATCGGCTCAATAGTAAATGTCATACCCTCTTGCAAAACCATGCCTTTACCAGGATTACCATAGTGCAGAATTTGGGGATCTTCATGAAACACTGCGCCAATACCATGACCGCAATACTCTCTAACGATACTGTAGTAGTGCTTAGAGGCATGCTGATAAATAACATGACCGATATCACCTAAAGTGGCACCGGGCTTTACCGTTTCTATACCTAAATACAAACACTCTTGTGTCACTTCAATTAAGCGACTGGCATGCGCAGGAACATCACCCACTACAAACATCTTACTGGTATCACCGTGATAGCCATCTTTGATAACGGTAATATCGATATTGATAATATCGCCCACTTTGAGCACTTTTTTATCGGCGGGAATACCGTGACACACCACCTGATTCACCGATGTGCAAATAGATTTAGGAAAGCCGTTGTAATTCAATGGCGCAGGAATAGCATCTTGCGTATTGACAATATACTCATGACAAATACGATCGAGCTCGCCGGTTGAGATACCGGGCACGACATGATCGCCAATCATCTCAAGCACTTCGGCTGCCAAACGACCCGCCACTCGCATTTTGTCTAGTTCAACAGCCGTTTTAATCATCGTGCTCATATTTTATCTTCCGACAGCGACCGCCTTGAGAGTATTCAGAGGAAGCCAAAAATGGATTAGCTCTGCTACATCTTTAAAGAGAAGAGCAGCAAAAAGGAGGATTTTATACGAAACCGTCAGCTAATGCCCTATTCAGCGGGCATGTTTATAGGATTCACGCCATTATTTTTAGCAACTTTTGACTAAGTGAGCGCATTCTTTGCTCATTAGTGGTCATAGCAAGATTGCTATCTAGCATTTATTAAGCCGTCGATTAAGCAAGGCTTATGGTTTAAGTGACAGGACAAAGGTCTCTAACACTTTTTTTATGGACATAATGCGGTGGCAATGGGAGCATTAATAACCCTATAATCAATCAGATAAATGACTCAGGCATAAACATTTATAGATTTTCAGGGATTTTTTGAAATTTCAATCGCTAGGTCACGCCTGAACAGCATAATGGACCGCTAGTGATTGATAAACGAGGAAGGAATTTTGATTAAGGTACTCATTGCCGACGATCACGACATGGTTCGTCACAGCTTTACACTCGTACTCAGCGAGGTAGAAGACATTGCCATTAGCGGTGAAGCAAAAACCGGTGAAAGCGCAGTAAAACTAGTGAAGCAAGATCCACCCGACGTGGTGTTAATGGATGTTCGCATGCCCGGCATTGGCGGACTCGAAGCCACTAAGCGTATTCTTGCACACAGACCATCAACTAAGGTTATTGGTCTATCTGGCTATAACGATGGCACCTACCCCGGCATGTTTATTCGCGCTGGCGCTATGGGTTATGTGACGAAAGATGTAGGCGTTGATGATTTAGTAGAAGCGATTAAGACCGTCTATCGTGGCGAGGCTTATCTTTCTACCGAAGTTGCTCGTCGCGTTGCAGAAATGGGCAGTAACACGAATGAAAACCCCTTTGATGCATTGAGTGAGCGTGAACTGCAAGTCGCACTTATGCTTGTCGAGTGCTATCAAGCACCCGAGATTGCCAGCAAACTTGGCATTGCCGCTAAAACGGTTAGCATTTATAAACAACGTGTATTTGAAAAGCTCGACTTGAACAGCGATGTTGAGTTGACGCTTTTAGCCCTTAGGCACACAATGATTGAACCAGAAAACACCACTGCGAGCGCCAGCACGAATGTCGACAACCGCATTAATAACTCAAGCAATAATGATACGGACACAACGTCAAAGTAAACCTGCGCGAACGCATCGCTTAACAATGAGAATTTAACCTTGAGCGATTCTCCCGCGGCAGACACGCCGCCTGAAAAAACCAACAAACCCGCTTTTGACTCTCAGTCTTTTCTGGCTAGCTGTAGCCAGAAACCTGGGGTTTATCAAATGTACGATGTCAATGGCAAACATCTGTACATTGGTAAAGCCAAGCACCTTAAAAAACGTCTTGCCAGTTACTTTAGGCCGCAAATACCCGGCAGTAAAACTGAAGCCTTAGTAAGAAAAATTTTTCATATAGATGTCACCGTTACCGGCAGTGAAACCGAAGCGCTGATTCTTGAAAACAACTTAATTAAAACTGAGCGTCCACCTTATAATATTTTACTGCGCGATGATAAAACCTACCCCTATATCTTTTTATCTAGCGCGCATGAATATCCACGCCTAACATTTCATAGAGGCAATCGTCGTGCTAAGGGAGAATATTTTGGCCCCTTCCCCAATAGATATGCCGTTAGAGAAAGCTTAAGCCTTTTGCAAAAAATGTTTAAGGTAAGACAGTGCGAAGACAGCTTTTTCAAAAATCGCTCACGTCCTTGTTTACAGCATCAAATTGGTCGCTGCTCAGCACCCTGTGTCGACTTAATAGATAAAAAAGATTATGCCGATACGGTGCGTAAATCCACCATGTTCTTACAAGGCCACAATGACGATTTAACCAACGAAATTTTAAAAGAAATGGACAGTGCCGCTGCCGATTTAGAATTTGAAGTTGCCGCCGAAAAGCGAGATCAAATAAGTCATTTACGCGTAGTGCAAGAAAAGCAATATATTGATAATGGCCGTGGCGACATAGACATTATTGCTGCCGCTACAGCTTCGGGCCACGCTTGTATACAAGTGTTATATGTCCGTCATGGCCGCATGCTCGGCAGCCGCAGTTACTACCCCAACCTTGGGCTTATTGAGAGTCAAAGTGACTTACTAGAAGCCTTTATTTCACAGGCCTATATTGCCTCGAGTGGCGGACTGGGTAGCGTTCCTTCAGAACTTATTACCAACGTAATGCCCTCTGGCCTAGAAGGGTTAACGGAAGCATTATCCGAAAGTAGCGGTAAGCAAATTAAAATCCTTAGCAATGTTCGCAGTGGTCGAGCACGCTGGCTAACCATGGCTAATGAAACCGCTAATCAAAATCTAACTGCCAGAGTGAATAGCCGTCAACAAGTGCGTGATCGCTTTGAAAAACTTCAAAAAGATTTACAACTGGCCGACTTACCTGAACGCATTGAATGCTTTGATATAAGCCATAGCAGTGGCGAGCAAACCGTTGCCTCTTGTGTTGTCTTTACCCATGAAGGCGCTAAAAAAAGCGACTACCGCAAATTTAATATAGAAGGCATTACCGGCGGCGATGATTACGCCGCTATGCGCCAAGCCGTAGAGCGCCGATACACCCGCATTAAAAAAGGCGAAGGCGTTCTGCCCGATATCTTATTAATTGATGGTGGTAAAGGACAGATTAACCAAGCCATTGAAGTGCTTGAAGAACTGCAAATAGATCAAGTGCTCATTATTGGTGTAGCGAAAGGCGAAGCGCGCAAACCTGGGCTAGAGACCTTATTTGTGGGTAGTGCAGATAATCCTTTAACGCTACCTAATGACGCACCCTCTTTACACCTTATACAGCAAGTGAGAGACGAAGCGCATCGCTTTGCCATCACTGGCCATCGTGCACGCCGCGCTAAAAAGAAAACCAGCTCACCGCTTCAAGACATCCCCGGCGTGGGACCAAAGCGTCGCCGTGATTTATTGCGTCACTTTGGCGGCTGGCAAGATATCCAACGCGCCACTGTTGATGAACTCGTGAAAGTAGACGGTATTAGCAAAAAAATTGCCCAAGATATTCATGCAGAGCTACATAAAAGCTAAATTAAGAACAATTATATGGCCGTTATTAACAAAGATAGATTAAATAGGTAGATAGTCGCCTATAATGCGTCGCATAATTGCTATGCTTCCACCATCGGCGCTAGCGCCCAAACCATTATTTGAACTTAAGCTGTTAACTGAATGAATATCCCAAACGCCTTTACACTGTTTCGCATTCTCCTGATCCCCATTTTGGTTATCGTCTTTTACCTTCCCTATACATGGACAGGTATTGCAGCGGCAGCGATATTTACAACCGCTGCCCTTACCGACTGGCTTGATGGCTACTTAGCTCGCAAGCTCAACCAATCTACCCCTTTTGGCGCTTTTCTTGACCCTGTAGCAGACAAACTGATGGTCGCAATCGCCTTAGTAGTATTGTTAGAGCGCTATCCTTACGCTTGGTTTACGATACCAGCCATGATCATTATTGGTCGAGAGATAGTGATATCGGCATTGCGCGAGTGGATGGCAGAAATAGGCAACCGCACCAGCGTCGCGGTTTCTTATGTGGGTAAATTCAAAACCACCATGCAGATGATCTCAATTATCATTTTATTAACGCAGACCAGCGTAGTTGACAGCCGTATAGAAATTGTAGGCTTTGTATCGCTCTATTTAGCGGCAGCTCTCACTTTATGGTCTATGATTATTTACCTGAAGGCGGCATGGCCAGACTTTAAAGGCTCGATGTAAGCGGCTAAATATCAGTCAGCTTGGACGAAATTCGTTAATGCACAGGGTAAATAGCAAAAGTCTTTAACTGTTAATGACTTATCTTCAT
>JABIQF010000131.1 GCA_018668095.1 Cellvibrionales bacterium | reverse complement strand
GAAAGCCAAAATCAAACCTGTTGAATTAGCCAAAGATTTTCAACGATGAAGCAGCTGAAAAGCTTGAATACAGTCAACATAAAAAAGCGATAATATAATGATAAGAATCGAACATCAGCCCGCCACCGACAACACATCAAACACCGCGTTAATGCGTATTACACTCTCGCCCAACCGCTCACTTAGCTGGGAAGGCAATAAGCGCGTTATTTGGTCTTTGGCTGCGCTTATTACTTTTATTGCCATCGGCTTTTCGGTAGTGACTAAAACTTGGGTTATTTGGCCCTTTGCTGCCTTTAAAATTCTCGCTCTCAGCGCCGGGCTTTACTATGTCTCTTGGAAGCTCAGTTACCAACACACTATTACCGTATCTGAATCTACGCTAAGCATTGAAAAAGGCAGCTATCGCCCGCGCGGCAGCTGGCAGTGGCAAAAGCAGCAAAGCCGCTTAATCGCTACAGAATCTAAGCACAGCTGGGAAGCACCTAGTCTTGTGCTCTGCAATGATGATGAAGAAGTGATTATCGGTGACTTTCTTAACCGGGAAGATGCCCTGGCAGTTATAGATTGCTTAAAAAATGAGATGCCGGTTGTTAACAACTGCTACAATGCCGGCCAATAATCGATAGTCGCCATTAGCATGACTCAATCAGTCAATAATTAAATTACTCGGATAGCTAAAATTCATGTCAGAAAACTCTTCTAAAGTCGGCTTTGTTAGCCTTGGCTGCCCAAAGGCATTGGTTGATTCAGAACGCATATTGACGCAACTTAAAATCGACGGCTATGACGTTGTACCCAGCTATGATGATGCCGATATTGTTGTCGTTAACACTTGTGGCTTTATCGATAGCGCCAAGCAAGAATCGTTAGATGCAATTGGTGAAGCACTAAAAGAAAACGGTAAGGTTATTGTTACCGGCTGCATGGGCGCGAAAGCCGATGATATTATTCAAGTGCACCCGAACGTGCTGAATGTCAGCGGCCCTCATGCCTATGAAGAGGTTGTTTCAGCGGTTCACGAGCACGTTCCCAACAAACGTATTATTGATCCCTTTGTTGATTTAGTGCCACCGCAAGGCGTTAAACTGACACCACGTCATTACGCTTACTTAAAAATATCTGAAGGCTGCAACCATCGCTGCTCTTTTTGCATCATCCCTTCAATGCGTGGTGACTTAGTCAGCCGCCCAATTGGTGATGTGTTAGAAGAAGCCGAACGCTTAGCCGCTGCTGGCGTTAAAGAGTTACTCGTTATCTCTCAAGACACTAGCGCCTATGGCGTAGATAGCAAATACAAAACCTCATTCTGGAATGGCCGCCCTGTTAGCGCGCGTATGCAGTCGCTCTGCGAATGTTTAGCCGAATTAGGTATATGGGTTAGGTTGCATTATGTTTACCCGTACCCGCACGTTGATAAAGTGATACCGCTAATGGCCGAAGGAAAAATTCTGCCTTACTTGGATATTCCTTTTCAGCATGCCAGCACATCAATACTAAAAAGTATGAAGCGCCCCGCTGCTGCCGAAAACAATTTAAAGCGTATTCAAGCTTGGCGCAGTATCTGTCCTGAGCTCACCATTCGCAGCACATTTATTGTGGGCTTTCCGGGTGAAACTGAAGAAGACTTTAACTGCTTGTTAGATTTCTTAGACGAAGCTCAACTCGATAGAGTTGGCTGCTTTCAATACTCTCCCGTCGAAGGTGCTGCCGCGAACGCATTACCGGGTATAGTTGCAGACTCATTAAAACAAGAGCGCTGGGAGCGTTTTATGGAGAAGCAGCAAGGCATTAGTGCTGCGCGTCTTCAGGCAAAAATTGGTAGCACACAAAAAGTGATTATTGATGGCATCGATGAAGAGAATGATCGCCTGATTGGTCGCTCAAGCGCTGATGCGCCAGAAATTGACGGCCTTGTGCACATTGAAGCCGACGGTGAGTTTAAGCCGGGTGACTTTGTAGATGTTAAAATCGATAACGCTGATGACTATGACCTTTACGGAAAAGTCACCTCATAACTCGCAGCTTTTAATTTAACGATTAATCTAGCTATTAATATAACTATGAACTTAATACTGTTAAATAAAAAAGAATTCGACAGTAACGGTATAGCCACACTCGTGGGTCGCAGAGCTCAGCATATCTGTGAAGTGATTAAGCCCGCCATCGGCGATCGTTTGAAGGCGGGTATTATCGATGGTGATATCGGTGAAGCTGAAGTTATTGCGATAGAACCCAGTGATAAAGCTAATGAACAAGCCAGCGTCACACTTCGCATTGATAGCAGCACACTAAGCAACAGTTCACCACTGGCCATTGATATTAGTCTTGTTATTGCATTACCGCGCCCTAAAGTCGCTCGTCGTATTATTGGTTTATGCACCGAATGCGGCGTTAAAGATATTCACTTTATTAACAGCTACCGTGTTGAAAAAAGCTTTTGGCAAAGCCCATTACTCAGTGATGATAAAGTCCATCAACAAGTTTTATTATCGCTAGAACAATCTAAAGATACACAACTCCCCCGCATTCATTTTCACAAACGCTTTAAACCCTTTGTCGAAGATCAACTGCCCCAAATAGCTAAAGGCAAACAAGCCTTGGTTGCTCACCCTTATAATGCAAAAATAAATATTGATAGTCGAGCAGATGAGCTCGCAGATTTAAAGACGCAACCACGCATAATTGCCGTAGGGCCAGAAGGCGGATTTATTCCTTATGAAATTGAATTACTGCAACAAGCAGGATTTGATACCTTGGGATTAGGCCCGCGTATTTATCGGGTAGAAACCGTTATTCCTTTACTGCTAGGCAAGCTCGCTTAAACGCTAAGCGCTAAGCACTTCACCCATCCTAGCTATCTTATTTCAGATAACAACATCATTCAGGGTAGCAAACACTCGTACCGCCCAAGCCGCAATAACCGCCAGGATTTTTAGCTAAATATTGCTGATGATAGCTCTCGGCAAAATAAAAAACAGGCGCCGCAATAATCTCAGTCGTAATCTCCCTATAGCCACCGTCCGATAACGCCTGGTTATAAACTTGCTTTGAAGCCTCTGCAATATTGAGCTGATCGTCAAAGCAATAAATACCCGACCGATACTGCGTGCCGCTATCATTACCTTGTTGCATACCTTGGGTAGGATTATGGCTTTCCCAAAACACTTTGAGTAAATCGGCATAGCTAATAACAGCAGGATCAAAAACAACAATAACCACTTCATTATGGCCGGTAGCGCCACTGCACACTTCTTCATAGCCAGGGTTAGGCGTATAACCGGCGGCATAGCCCACCGCCGTTAAATAAACGCCATCAAGCTGCCAGAACTTTCGCTCGGCACCCCAAAAACACCCTAGACCAAATAACGCTTTCTTATAGCCTTCAGGAACAGCAATATCCCCAGCATCATTCAGCATGGCATGGTGATTAACATAATGTTCAGCAGGCACAGCGATACTGGTCGATCGACCCACCAAAGCATCTGCAGCGCTAACCATGGTTTTTTTATCCATCATTCTGTTAAACATAGCGTTAACCTTTTAAAATAATTATTCGTTTTTATCTAAGGGGAATGCATCCTGTAAGGACAGGATATTCTCTATTGAAGCATGACTCTCTATTGAAGCAAGGCTCTCTAAAGGTATACAGTTATAGCAAGCGACAGTCGATTTTTTAGATGAATTAAATGCCAACGAAAGTCGATAGTCAGGATTAGGCGTCACACAAAAAAACTGCCAATCTAATGGGCTGTCATTTAAGCAGCTATTCATCTCTATCGTAATATCAGGCTTATTGACAATACTGAAACCGAAGTTACTAAGCCCCAGCGATATACCCTCGCCTCGCGCCTTCATATAAGCTTCTTTTAACGTCCAGTAATCAAAAAAACGCTGCCGCTGTTCAGAAGGTTCAAAGGAAGTCAGCTCTGCAATTTCACTACCAAAAAAATATCGATCAGCAATGGCCATCACATCGTTATCACGGGCGGTATGTTCTATATCGACACCAATACGACTCTCCGCCATCGCCAATACAACCCAATCACCCGCATGGCTCAAATTAAATTCTAAGCTACTATCTAAGACCAACGCAGGCTTACCATGCTCGCCACGCTTAAATACAAGAGATGCTGGCGCAAGGTTTAAACGT
>JABIQF010000041.1 GCA_018668095.1 Cellvibrionales bacterium | reverse complement strand
TCAACACCAATCGCTTCTTCTGCATTTAGCAGGGCAAACAAGGTGGCTTTTTCTGTGTGATCAGGGCAGGCAGGGTAGCCAGGTGCTGGGCGAATACCTTGATAGCGCTCTTTAATAATTTCTTCATTGCTAAAAGATTCATTATTAATATAGCCCCAGTATTCCGTTCTTACACGTTGATGTAAGTGTTCGGCAAATGCTTCAGCTAAACGATCGGCCAAGGCCTTAATCATAATGCTGTTGTAATCATCGCCATTATCTTCAAACTCTTTAGCGAGTTGCTCTGCATTAATACCAGCGGTAACCACAAAACCGCCGACATAATCGGCAATGCCTGAATCGATAGGCGCAACATAATCGGCTAATGATAAATTAGGCTTGCCGCTCGGTTTAGCCACTTGTTGACGAATATGATGGAGCGTTGCTAGCTCTTCAGTACGCGAATCATCTTTGTATAAAGTAATATCATCATCATTGCTTTGGTTAGCTGGCCAAAAGCCAAAGACGGCGCGCGCTTCTAAAAGGTCTTCATCGATAATGCGTTTCAGCATGGTTTGCGCATCAGCAAACAAATTCGTTGCCGCTTCGCCAACCACTTCATCGGTTAAGATGCGCGGGTATTTTCCGGCTAAGTCCCAAGTAATAAAAAACGGTGTCCAGTCAATCATTTCAACTAGGGTGCTGATGGAGTATTGCGTTAGCACCTGTGTTTTCATTTGTTTGGGCACTGGCGCTGTGTAGTCGGCCCAGTTAATTGTCGGCTTATTTGCAATCGCTCTGGTATAACTCAGTTGGGGCGCTTTAGGTTTACGATTGGCATAGCGAACACGTACTTTTTCATAGTCTTCACTGGTGTCTGCAACAAAGTTAGGCTTGAGTTCATCACTAATTAATTTTGTGGCCACGGCAACACTGCGTGATGCATCAGGCACATAAATAACTTGATCATTATTGTAATGCTGATCAATTTTAACGGCTGTATGAGCTTTAGAGGTTGTTGCGCCACCAATCAGTAACGGGATATTAAAATCCTGTCTTTGCATTTCTTTGGCAACATAAACCATTTCATCTAGTGAGGGTGTAATTAAACCGCTTAAGCCAATAATATCGACTTTTTCTTCTCGGGCTTTTTGTAAAATATTTTCACAGGAAACCATAACGCCCATATCAATAACTTCAAAGTTATTGCACTGCAGTACTACGCCAACAATATTTTTACCAATATCATGGACGTCACCTTTTACAGTGGCCATTAATATTTTTCCGTTGGCTTTTTGGCCTTCGGTTTTTTCGGCTTCAATATACGGTTGTAAATAGGCGACAGCTTGCTTCATGACGCGGGCACTTTTAACCACTTGCGGTAAAAACATTTTGCCTTCGCCAAATAAATCACCGACCACATTCATGCCGTCCATTAACGGACCTTCAATCACTTCAATAGGACGATCAAATTGTTGTCGCGCTTCTTCGGCATCTTCAACAATATAGGCGTTAATGCCTTTAACTAATGAATATTCTAGTCGTTTGCCAACCGATTCTTCACGCCATGCAGGGTTCTCATCTTTTGATGCTTTATCACCTTCGCCGCGATATTTGTCAGCAATCTCTAATAGACGTTCGGTGCTGTCATCACGACGATTAAGAATAACGTCTTCTACGCGCTCTTTTAATTCCTCAGGCAAGTCATCATAAATGGCGAGCTGCGAGGCATTGACGATACCCATATCCATACCGGCTTTTATGGCATGGTATAAAAATACCGAGTGAATCGCTTCACGCACAGGATTGTTGCCGCGGAATGAAAACGATACGTTACTAACGCCGCCTGAAACCATGGCATGCGGTAAATTTTCTTTTATCCAGCGGGTTGCTTCGATAAAATCAACGGCATAGTTGTTATGTTCTTCTATACCGGTAGCAACGGCAAAAATATTCGGATCAAAAATAATATCCTGCGGATTAAAGCCGGCCTTATCGACTAATATACGATAAGAGTTTTCGCATATTTCAATTTTTCGTTCAAAGGTATCTGCTTGGCCTTGTTCATCAAAGGCCATAACGACAACGGCAGCACCATAGCGTTTACACAGTGCGGCTTTTTCTAAGAATTCAGCTTCACCTTCTTTCATGCTAATCGAGTTAACGATGGCTTTACCTTGCACGCACTGAAGTCCAATTTCGATGACTTCCCATTTAGAGGAGTCGATCATAATAGGTACGCGGCTGATTTCAGGCTCTGATGCTACAAGATTTAGAAAGCGTTTCATGGCGGCATGTGCATCTAGCATGCCTTCATCCATATTGATATCAATAATTTGCGCGCCATTCTCAACTTGTTGCTGTGCAACCTCTAGAGCGGCGTCATAGTCTTCATCAATAATTAATTTTTTAAAACGTGCTGAACCAGTGACATTACATCGCTCGCCGACATTCACAAATAAGCTGTCGCCACTAATATTAAACGGCTCTAAACCACTTAAGCGACAGGCGACATCAATGTTGGGTATGACTCTAGGGCCTGAATTCGCGGCGGCTTGGCCAATGGCTTTAATATGATCGGGCGTTGTACCACAGCAGCCACCTACGGCATTGAGAAAACCTCGCTCGGCAAAGCTATTAAGATCTTCGAACATATCTTCGGGTGTTTCATCGTACTCACCAAAAGCGTTAGGTAGGCCAGCATTAAAGTGGCCGCTAAAATAGCAGTTAGCGTTGTTTGCTAACTCTTCTACAAAGGGGCGAACTTCTTTAAAGCGACGTCCACAGTTAACGCCAACAATTAATGGGTCGGCATGAGCGATAGAGTTCCAAAATGCAGCGGGTGTTTGTCCTGATAATAAACGGCCACTCATATCGGGAAAGGTCACCGATATCATAATGGGTAATGTTTTTTCAGGGTGATCATTAAAGAATTGTTTAACCGCAAATATCGCCGCTTTAGCATTGAGCGTATCGAAAATAGTTTCGATTAAAATAAGATCGACATCGCCTTCGACTAACTTACTCGTGGCTTCTACGTAATCACTCACTAAGTCATTAAAATAAATATTTCGCGCGGCGGGGTCATTAACATCGGGCGAGATTGACGCGGTTCGAGGCGTTGGTCCGAGCACGCCAGCAACAAAACGCGGCTTGTCTGGATTGGCGGCGGTGTATTGATCGGCGACTTCTCTGGCGATTTTTGCGCCTTCGAGGTTAATTTCGGCAGCAATGTCTTCTAAGGTGTAATCCCCTTGAGCTACTCGTGTACCGTTAAAGGTATTCGTTTCAAGGATATCTGCACCAGCGTCAAGGTAGGCGCAGTGAATTTCACGAATCACTTCGGGTTTGGTTAGACAAAGTAGGTCGTTGTTACCTTTAAGATCTTTTGGGAAATCGGCAAAGCGTTCGCCGCGATAATCAGCTTCTTGAAGATCATAGGCTTGAATCATTGATCCCATAGCGCCATCGATCACCAAAATACGATCTTTTAATGCTTGATGGAGTGCGGCTACACGTTGTTGGGTAATAGCCTTGTTGGAATTCGTTGCTGGTTTTGCCATGGTGTTGTTGATGCCTTGTGTTTAATACCTTGCCTTTAATACCTTACCTTATACTGCAGAGGCGCATTTATGGATGATTCTGCCTCAATATAAGCCGCCGGCCAGTTTAGCAAATTATGGCGTTGGAATAGATAGGCAGCGTGCTGTTTTGTGATTATTTAGTGCGACGTGAAAGGATGCGGTGATTCTCTTAAACGAGGTGTTAGCGTTAATGTGACCCTGCATTAGCTGTCTTTCAGTCATACTTTATCTTTGAGATGGACTAGAGTGGTTTTTTTACTGGCTTATTTCGTGCGTATTGATCTGTGTGTATCTCGCACATGGCGCTTGATTCCATTAGAATAGGATTAATCCACGATAATTGTTCAGTGAGCGTTAAGCATGTCAGATACACCCACCAATGAAACCCTTGAAGCTAAAGCCGATTTTGTTGAAATATACATTTCGGACAGTGCGCAGGAATATTTAAAAGGTTTGCTCGAGAAGCAAGAAGACGATGTGGTGGGTATTCGGATTTTTGTTAATGACCCAGGGACACCTAAGGCTGAGACCTGTATTGCTTACGGTCGTGCTGAGGATATTAGCGATAGCAGTATTTTGCGCGAATATGCCGGATTTTCGGCCTATTTTGATGAAAAAAGCTGGTCTTTTTTAGAAGAAGCTAAAGTTGACTATGCGGCAGATCGTATGGGTGGCCAGTTAACCATTAAAGCGCCAAACTCTAAAATGCCGAAGGTGAGTGATAACAGCCCATTGGCCGATCGCGTTAATTATTTGCTGTATACCGAGATTAATCCTTCTTTGGCCTCTCACGGTGGTGATGTGTCATTGATGCAAATCGATGACGAAAATTTTGCCATTTTGAAATTTGGTGGTGGTTGTCAGGGTTGCGGTTCTGTTGAGATGACATTAAAAGACGGTGTTGAAAAAACACTGATGGAAAAGTTACCTGAACTGGCTGGTGTGCGTGATATGACGGATCATACCGACAAAACTAACGCTTATTATTGATTGATAGCGAGGCTTAACAATAACTCTCAAGTGCCATTTGCGCTTTTTTAAGCTCAGTCGCGCGGTCTTCATCCGATAGCATAGTCACATTACCGGCATCATCACGCTGCTGAATGGCTGCCTCACTCGACAAAGCCTCAACATTTTCTCTAGCTTGCTTACAGTAAAGTTCACGCTGCTTTGCGGCTTCTTCAGCATTCGCGACCTTATCGGCTAGATCATCCTTTTTGGAATCTGTATCGTTATTTCGATTGCTGTGCGTTTTAATTTCTATGGCTTTAACACCCATTGGCGGATGCTCGCCATATACCCAGCTGCCTGAGCCATCTTCCCATTTATAAAATACCTCTGCATAACTGCTCGATGCCGTTAGAAGGAGTGAAAGGGTGAGGGTAAGGAAGGGTAAAGTCGTTAGAAATCGCATTAAATTTGCCTTTTCATGAGTACTTGATGAGTGGAATAGAGCGATGGCCTAAAGTTGAGTGTTAATTGATAGAGCTTAAGACCGCAGCTATTCGGATTTGCGCCATGAATAGTGAGTAAAAGCCACTATTTTTCCCGCATATAAGCAGCCGCTATTGACAGTCGGCGGCTGAAATTAAACAATTGATTACCTTTTTGCCTATGGGTGTTCGTCAATCGAATAACAATTTAATTGAGATATGACGGCTTTATGACAACGATAAGGCAAATATGTCCTCTTTTATAAGCAAATCAATAGTTTGTTAATAAGAATGATATAAACTTTACGGCCATTCTGGACTTTTATAACTCTCAGTTTAAGAGCAAGTCACATGTTAAAAGATAAAGATACTCCTACTAGCGATACTGATGCTGGTACTACACTCACTGAAATGAACGGTGATGTCGAAATGCTTTCTGGCGGCGATATGATCGCGCGCGTATTACAGGAAGAGAACGTCGAATTTTTGTTCGGCTATCCCGGTGGTGCTGTGCTGCATATTTATGATGCTTTACACCGTAATAGCTCTGTCCCTCATATTTTGGTGCGCCATGAACAGGCTGCTACTCATGCCGCCGATGGCTATGCTCGCGCAACCGGTAAAACGGGCGTGGTTCTTGTGACTTCAGGTCCGGGTGCGACGAATGCGATTACGGGTATTGCCACTGCCTATATGGATTCTATTCCAATGGTGGTTATCTCCGGTCAGGTGCCTCTCTCCAAGATTGGTCAGGATGCCTTTCAGGAAACCGATATG
>JABIQF010000042.1 GCA_018668095.1 Cellvibrionales bacterium | reverse complement strand
CAATAGCAAGCATCGCTTCAGCAATAGGTACAGCACGAATACCAACGCAGGGATCATGTCTGCCGGTAGTGATAACCTCAACAGCCTCACCTTTTTCATTAATGCTATCGCCAGGTAAGCGAATACTTGATGTTGGCTTTAAGGCAATATGAGCAACAATATCTTGCCCAGAAGATATACCACCTAAAATACCACCGGAGTTATTACTCTTAAAACCCTCTGGTGTTAATTCGTCACGATGCTCACTGCCCTTTTGTGCAACCACATCAAAACCAGCACCAATTTCTACACCTTTTACGGCGTTAATTCCCATAAGAGCATGTGCAACTTCTGCATCTAAACGATCAAATACTGGCTCACCTAAACCAACAGGCATTGAGCTTGCTGTCACGGTAATTTTGGCACCAATAGAGTCACCTTCCTTATTCAGGTTGGCCATATAATGTTCTAACTCTGGCACTAAGGCGGCATCGGGACAGAAGAACGCATTGTTTTCAATTTCATCCCAATCAACATTATTAATCGCTAATGGGCCTAATTGAGATAGGTAACCTTTAATGGTAATACCAAAGTGCTCAAGCAAATATTTTTTAGCTATTGCACCCGCTGCAACACGCATTGCTGTTTCACGTGCAGAAGAACGACCACCACCACGGTAATCACGTAGGCCATATTTTTGCTGATAAGTGTAATCAGCATGCGCAGGTCTAAATTGATCCTGAATTTTTGAATAATCTTTCGATTTTTGATCGGTATTTTCAATCAGCAAGCCAATTGAGGTACCTGTCGTTTTACCTTCAAATACGCCAGAAAGAATCTTTATCTCATCGGCTTCACGTCGCTGTGTTGTAAAGCGTGATTGACCGGGCTTACGACGATCTAAATCAATTTGTAAATCAGCTTCTGTAATCGATAAACCTGGAGGGCAGCCATCAACCACTGCGCCTAGTGCGAGTCCGTGACTTTCACCAAAACTGGTGACTGTGAAAAGCTTGCCAATGGTATTGCCGGACATGCTTGAAGCGCCTCTATTAGTGTTAAACCGAAAATGAAATTTTAATGACGTTATTATACGAGATTATCGACGCCGTTTAATCATTATAGACGTGAAATCAACCTTAAAGAGACATTTGTTAGGCATTAATGAGCGATTAACTACCACTCAACTGCCAGCCCTGAGAACATCAATCTACAACAGCAATATTTAAACTCATTCGCTCGTTATAAAACCTATGAAAAGTACTGAACAAGCTCTTGACGATTAAACACACAAACACCGTGCCCACCGCGCTCAAACTCTATCCAAGTAAAAGGTACAGAAGGATACGCCTGCTCTAATGCGACCCAGCTATTCCCAACCTCCATGACCAAGATGCCCTGCTCTGTCAAATAACGACTCGACTCAGCCAGTATCCTATGGGCCAAATCAAGCCCATCATCACCTGCAGCTAAAGCAACGCGTGGCTCATGATGAAACTCGGGTGGCATGGCGTCTAGATCGGCCGCATCTACATAGGGAGGGTTTGTAACGATAATATCGTAATGATCATTCACTTCAGCGAATAAATCAGACTGAATAACGCGCGCACTCTCAGACATTCCGTGTTTTGCAATATTCTTAGTTGCAACGGCTAAGGCGTCTGTTGAGAGATCAACTAAATCAGCCTCAACTTCAAGATGATTCACGCAGGCTAACCCTATACAGCCGCTGCCAGTGCATAAATCTAACACCTTGCTCACTGATGGCGGCGCCCAAGGGAAGAAACCAGCCTCGATTAGTTCACCAATCGGTGAACGGGGAATTAAAACACGCTCATCAACAATAAAAGGCATACCGGTGAACCATGCCTCATTGGTTAGATACGGTAATGGCATTCTGTCTAAACAACGCGTTTCAACTACGCGCAATATAAGCTGCCGCTCTGCCTTAGTCAGAACTGCATCAAGCACATGCTGATTCGCCTCTGGCGGCAAATGTAACAAATGGAATATTAAGGTCAGCGCCTCATCCCATGCGTTATCCGTGCCATGACCATAAAATATATTCGATTCAGTAAACCGCCCCATACTCCAGCGGGCATAGTCTCGAAGGGTAGTTAATTCACTTGTGATTTCATCATGATTTTGCATGCCGGTATATTACCTTCTTTAGAGTAAGTAGAAGAAGAGTAAAATTAACCACTTAATCACTGTAATTCATCTTATTATTCAGACTATGACTCATCAGCCTTGATCAATCATTCATCAGCCTGACGTCCACTATTTACGATATTTTAGTAACCACAAATATGTCATTAAAAGTAATATTTGTAATGTAAATGAAACAATTCAAACATAGTATGCATCTCGTAATCCGAAGATACAGACCTGTTACAAAAAAAAGACACAAACCTTATGGAGACGTAGAAAAATGAAACAAAAAATTCTATCTTTAGCAATTATTACAGCAAGCTTAAATGCCACAACAGTTTTAGCCGCCGAGCCTAAAGTCTACGGTAAAGCAAACTTAAGCTTAAACTTTACAGACAACAGTAGTACTGAGACTATAAAGTTAAACAGCAACGCATCACGCTTTGGTATTAAAGGCTCTTTCGATGCAACCGATTCAATCAAAGCTATCTATAAGTTTGAATATGAAACTTTCATCGATGATGGTGACGACGGCAGCGAAAATAGCAGTGAATTCAAGCAACGTAATATCTATGCAGGCTTTCAAGGTAACTTCGGTACTCTTATTGCCGGTAATCACGACACGCCAACTAAATTAGCGCAAGGTAAGATTGATCGCTTTAATGACTTAGTATTGGGCGACATTAAAAATGTTATCCAAGGTGAAAACCGTGTAAAAAATGTCATCATGTACACAACGCCAAAGATGAATGGCTTATCGGCGACTGTTGCCTTTGTTCCTAGTGAAAAAGATAACGGTGATATTTCAGATGGTATTTCAGCGGCTATATCATACAAAGCAAAAAGCTATTCATTAACGCTTGCACATGATGACGGCGAAACGATTGATAGCAGTGTTGAATCATTAACGCGTCTTGTAGGCGAGTATAAAGGTGATGGATTCAAACTTGGCGCTCTCTATCAAATTGCTGACGAAGGCAACACTGATGAAGACGGCTATGTGCTTAGCGGCGAATATACATTGTCAAATGGCCTTATTCTTAAGGGACAATTCGCTCAATCAGATGATGAGTCTACTGAAATCACACAAACAGCCGTTGGCGTTGATTACAAGCTAGGTAAAAAATCTAAGCTCTTCAGTTATTACACCAATATTGAAACAGATACTGGCGTTACGACTGACGCGAACACATTTGCAGTAGGTTATGAAATTAAGTTTTAATTTTTTTAGTTGTATATTCTTTAATAGTGTTTTTTAAGAGGGCTTAACCGCCCTCTTTTTTTTATCATTATTTTTATCCCTCTTTAACGCGTTAATTAATTGAGATTACTTAATTATGCCTGTATTAAATTTGTTATTTAGCTTGCTTTTATTTTCGCATTTGGCTTTGGCTGATACCGATGATGCTGACTCGTTGGATTTTGAGTCATTTCATAATGATGATCAGTTAAGCCGCCAGAAAGTAGTTAATAAAAATGTCGTGAAAGTGGTTATGTTAGCGGATAAGTTGGATGTGGATACATATAGAGTTTCGGTCTCTTATGATGCGAGTGATAGTTTAGATGTGCTGAAGGCGCAGGCTTCGCTTTATCAGCAGATGGATATGGGTTGCGCTGATGGCTGGGTTAAAAAGGCTGAGTGGGCTAATATTAAAAATGGAGTTCGGTTTTTGAATAATGAGTTTAGTTGTCGGTAGGTGTTTTTTTGAGTGTTGATT
>JABIQF010000043.1 GCA_018668095.1 Cellvibrionales bacterium | reverse complement strand
GTCATGACTAATGAGACTCTGTGTTGATTGTCTATAAGTAATCGTTTTACTAACGATTTAATAAAGTTTGGATCTTGAATCGATTCACGTAGCTGAGTCAGGATAGGGTCAATGTTTAATGCGGCGGCTGCATCACCACGATGAATGGCCGTGGGCAGGCAAGAAAGCATGATTTGCAAGCCATAAGGATAGCCACCACCACCGACTTCTCGTTGTTGGAGTTCTAACTGATCGAGTAATGCTGTCATGCGCTGTGTATCGACGCCGTTATCGGCAACGCCTTGCAGTGCATTTAAAACGAGGGCTTCTAGCTGCTCGAGCTTATCTTCACTGCTGCCTTCAACGCCGCAGACAAATACCATTTCTAAGCCGGAATCATCCATGCCGCAAAGAGGCGATGGTGCTGCGCCTAAGTCGGTAGTTTCTAATGCTTGTTGCAGCGGTGATGCGCTATTTTCAAATAATACCGCTGAGAGTAAATGCGTAGACATAAGCTCAAGAGGATCACGGATATTACCGAGCACCCAAGCCATCACTAAATGGGTTTTATCGCCTTTGGCTTCTTCTTCTGAAATTGGAAATTGTTTTGTAACTCGAATGGCATTATCAAATTTATCTTGTAGCGGTACTTCGATGCGTTTGTTTAGCGGGGCAAAGTGTCTAAGCGCGAATTCTTGAATTTTAAACTGATGTTCTTTAGCGCTAATATCGCCAAAGGTAACAAAGGTGGCGTTATCAGGGTGATAATGCGTTTGATAAAATGCTTGTAATTGCTCATAGCTTAAATCGGTAATGTTTTCTGGTTCGCCACCGCTATTAACGCCATAAGTGGTGTCAGGAAATAATGATTCGCCAACGGCCTGCCAAAGCTGCGAAGAGATGGAGCTCATTGCGCCTTTCATTTCATTAAATACGACGCCTTTATAAACTAAGTCGCTGTCTGGATTGTTTGGTTCTTCAAACTCTAAACGATGGCCTTCTTGCGAAAAATCGAGAGGGTCAAGGCGAGCAAAAAATACGGCATCTAAATAGACTTCTAACAAGTTGTTAAAGTCTTTCTTGTTTTGGCTAGCAAATGGATACGCTGTCCAGTCTGAACTGGTAAAGGCATTCATAAAGGTATTGAGTGAGCGGCGAATCATCATAAAAAATGGGTCGCGTACCGGAAAGCGTTTACTGCCACATAGGCTAGTGTGTTCAAGAATATGCGCTACACCGGTAGAGTCGGTAGGCACTGTTCGCAGCGCAACCATAAACACGTTTTCATTGTTGTCTGACGCCAAATGAATATGTCGTGCACCGGTGGTGAGATGCTCATATTCTTCATACTGAATGTTCAGTGATTCAATGGTCGTGGTTTTAACTAAATTAAAAGCGGATACGTCTGCGTTCATAAGTGTGTGATTCTTTTCCGTGAATGAGAAGTAAGGGTTTTAGCGTTAAGCTTTTTTGACAAATTCTGATTTTAATTTCATTGGGCCAATGCCATCAATTTTGCAATCAATATCATGGTCGCTATCAACAAGGCGTATATTTTTAACTTTAGTGCCCACTTTAACAACCAGCGACGTACCTTTGACTTTGAGGTCTTTAATGACGGTGACTGAATCACCATCGACTAATGGATTGCCATTAGCATCTTTAATTTGAAGTGTCTCTTCAGCGTCGTTAGCATTGCTATCGGCTGACCATTCATACCCGCACTCTGGACAGATCAATAAATCTCTATCGGCGTAGCTATAAGGTGATTCGCATTTAGGGCAGGGAGGAAGCTCGCTCATAAAGTCAGTGTTTCTTCTTGTGTTGTTCTGAGTTGTGTTGCCATGTTGATAGAATAAGTCGTTATTGCGCTTATAAGATCAGTGAGGTGTTATCAGTTCAATATGCCAGTATAGCGTTTTTTTCAGCTACTCCAAAGGGCGGGTATCCGTTTAACGCTTACTTGGAGGCTGGTTTTTGAATAAGTTCTATCTCATAGATACGCTGCCAGTATTTACCTGTAATTAAGAGCCGCTGGTTCTCAGCATGCCAGGCAATGCCATTAGCGACCTCACTAGTGCCGGTTTTTTGCTCATGCGCAATAATGCGTTGCAGGTCGATAAGGCCAGTGGTCTGGCCGTTTGATGGCTCGATAATGGCAATATACTGGCTTTGCCAGATATTGGCTAAAATGCAACCATTAACCCATTCAAGTTCATTGAGGTTTTTTAAAGGGCGACCAAGATAGCTGACATTAAGCGTTGATTGCTTTGCCAGTGATTGTGGGTCACGAAAGCTCAACTGCGCAGAGCCATTACTGGTAATTAAAGACTGACCATTATGCGTCATGCCCCAGCCTTCACCTTGGATATTTTGTGTTTTCTGTAGCGAGAAATCAGACAGTGAGTAGCGGTAAACCTGTCCTGATTTCCATGTCAGCTGAATTAACTCATTATTCCAAATGGTTATCCCTTCGCCAAACACGGTTTTATCGAGTGCTCGGTGTTGAATCACCTCACCGGTGTTGATATGTATTTGGCTAATACTTGATTGGCCATAATGCCCGGTAGATTCAAAGAGTTTTTCTTGGTGGTAAATAAGTCCTTGGGTAAACGCATTGCTGCGATGTGGGTAAGTGTTGTGAACTTTAACATGCCAATTTATCGGTGCAGATTTAGCCGCGGCGGTGTTCGCTTTATTGCAGTCAATCGATGAGGCATTATTCTCTGCTGCATAAGAAGAGGATTGTCCACAGACAATGAAGAGCGTTAGTAAACAATAGATAGGTAATGTCGAAAGATTCATAGGCTTATGTGCCGCGAATTAATTGACGCACTAAAAAGCGTGCAGGGGCAATACTTTGTCGCAGTTTATCACCTATAGGCATAGGGCTGCCTTCAATTTGCGCCAATAAAATTTCGGAGGCTAGGGGTGCGGTAGTATAGCCATGTGAGCCATAGCCGGTGCTGACATAAAGTCCGTCTTCCAGTATGGCGAGTTGAGATGGCGTTTGTTTGGCGTCCTTTTTTAAGCAAGCAAATTGCTGTCTGAATTTTTCTGCTGCAGGTATTGGCCCAACAATAGGTAAGTAGTCGGGTGCTACGCAGCGAAAGCCAACACGGCCTTCTAAATTATCGACGCGCTGTTTTTCTAATGTTTGCTGCCAAGGCGAATGCTCGCTAAGCATAATAAGTACATTGTCGATATTGATTTGGTGATCAGTATCTAAGACGGTGGTGTTGTCATCTTTAATGGCATAAGTAGCGCCAATAGAATGGCTGCCATTATCTGCAGGTGTTATATAGCCGCGTTGGCAAACGGCCATTTTTAACGCGCTGCTGGCCGATGTCGCTGGCAATGTTGTGGTTTGTCCGCGCATCGATCTTAGCGGCAGCCAAGCTGTTTTCTCAAATTGATGACTGAGTTGGCCGGTAGCAATAATAGCAATATCAGCTGACCTATTGTTGCTATGGTTATTGTTCGTAGTCATACCGCTATTACATTCAGCAGTCCAGCTCGATTCATGGTGTTGCAACGAGGTTATTGTTGTTTCACCATAAAAACGAATATTGGGATGGTCGGTTAACGCTTGGCAAATCGCTAAAGGATCTATCCAGCCAGATTCAGGGTAGTGTATGCCATTGTGGTGGGTGGCAATACCGCTGAGCTCAGTGGCTTGCTCTGCATTAATGTTTTGCCGTGAGTAAGCCTCAGGATTGAGTGCAAGCATCTCATCACTTAATTGTTCATCAAGCTTTAACATGCCATTAAGGCCATGCGTTAGATTGCTAGCAGTAACGGTTTTATAAAAGCGCGTGGCATAGTGAAAAGCCGCTTCATGAAAATCGGCAAGGTGAGATCGTTGCTGTGCTGTGCGCGCATAGAGAACCGCGCGAGCGTTGCCTGATGCAGCGCCAGCCACTGTTTTTTCGGCATCGATTAATGATACTTGCCAGCCACGTTGCGCTAGCTTATATGCAATAGTACAGCCGGCTATACCAGCGCCAATGACGAGGGCGCTTCGTGGCTTATCAGTGAATAACGCTAAAGAAGAATAGCGATAGTAGCAAGGTGATAAACTGAAGTTTTTGCGCGAGCGCTTGCGGTTATTTGCAATAGGATCGGTTTTTTCAGTTATGAGTTGGCTATCAAAATGCGCCATTAACATATCGCGCTTACGTTTAAAGCCTTTGGTTTTTTTTACTACAAAACTGTTTGCTCTAAGCTGATCACAAACTTGCCGCGCCACTGAAAAAGAAGCGACAGTGGTGCCGTCTGCACTGTGCCGTGCAATTAAAGTGAATAGGGCATCTTGCCACATAATAGGATTTTTGGCTGGAGCATAACCATCTAATAGCCAGGCATCAACGATAAGCTTGCTGCCCGTTGAATTGTCGTTTTGAATCGTATGATCTGCTGGATAATATTCCAGACGACTCAAACACTCCGTCGCATCACCCAATAAAACAATCAGTTTAACGGGGTGGCGAGTGTCACTATCAAAGCTGAGTAAATACTCGCCGCCAATAGGGTCGGGATATTGACTTAATAAGACCTTCGCAAGTGTCGGGTAGGGGTTGTAATGAGCAATACTTTTTTCGAGTGCCGCACGGGTTAATGGGTAGAGTTCGGTAGTATAAAAGTAAAGTGTTTTGGGTGCTTGATTGCTGTCTTGCTTGCTATGGACTTTACGCCATAAATCCCAGCAGGCAAGAAAATTAAGCCCTGTGCCAAATCCGGTTTCTGCAATAACAAAGGTATCATTAGTCGAACTTATTTTATTTTGAATGCTGGTATTTGCATCGTCGCCATCGCCAGTAGTAAATCTGTCTTGCCAGCGTTGTTGGAGATTATTGCCTTGCAGAAAAACATGTTCACACTCTTCGGCGCCTTGCCCTGCCGTGTAATAGATATCCTCAAAGCGAGATGAGCGAAGACCGCCATTATCATCGATAATTAATTGTTCGCTACTGGTGCAGCAAATCGCTTGGTTGTGGCTGGTCTGGCTCATTTAATAGGGCATCATCGATAAAACGGATTAATTGCTAATAGGGTGACTGTTTGGCTTGGCTGTGTTGCATTATCAACGCCGAGTGAATATCTGCATGATACCTGTGGCCATGGTTAATGTCATACAGGAATACGTAATGTTATTGATAATCAACGTCCCATAATGGCTATTTTTGCGTTGAGCTGGCGTACAATAGCGACTATGGCTAATAAAGGAATTGAGGCCGTTAATGATTTTAAAGGTGATGATGTGACTAAAAACGTAGAAGAAAAAATCAATGCTTGGCTTGAAGACGTTGTTATTGGTCTGCAGCTTTGTCCTTTTGCTTTAAAGCCTATTCGAGAAGCGCGCCACCGAGTTTTTGTTAGTCATGCTGAAGATGAGTTAACAGCATTAGAGGCGATACAGTCTGAGTGTCAACGTCTTGATAATATGTCAGTTGAGCAATTAGAAACAACATTATTGGTATTGCCCAAAATAATGCAGGACTTTTATGATTTTAATGATTTTTTAGCGATTGCCAATAATCTACTGATTGAGAGTGGCTGGGAAGGTGTTTATCAGTTGGCGAGTTTTCATCCTCGATATCAGTTTGCCGGCACTGAATCGGCAGATCTAGAGAATTTAACCAATGCTGCGCCGTTTCCGGTGGTGCATATTCTTCGTGAAGACAGTTTAGAGCAGGCCATTAGTGCCTACCCTGATGTTGATGAAATCCCATTAAGGAATATCATCCGAATGCAGGGTTTGAGCAACGAGCAGCAGAAGCGCTTGTTCTCTTTCTTATTTTGACGGTAAGCGAAAAGCTTTCATAACGGTAATGAGGGGGCGTTCATGTCTGACTTTCTTCTTAAATGCTTGATGTTTAATTTGAATCTATAGAATCTGGGTTTTTGCACCAAATGTGGGCGCGCTTATAACTGAAAGATCATATTTTCTTATAAGTATCTCATTTTAAAAGATAAAAATCGTAAAATACTGAAAAAATACGCTTAATGACAAAGGCAAGGGCAAAGACAAGGTTAGTATATGGGTGGGTTATGATGAGCTTTCATGTGAAGAGCTCATCATTTAAATGATCAAATTTTGTTTAAAAAATCTAACGCTTTTGTAAAGGTTGGTCTAAACTTAAAACTACTGTTTTATTTAAATTTGGCTAGCCATTTATATGGCTCGAATTTTAGAGTTATTTATAAGAATTAAAAATATATCAAATAATATTTTTCTTCTGTCATCATTCAATGGGTTTTAAATAAAAAAAGATAAAATACAAATGATTGCTTACTATTCCGGAGGACGTTACTTATGAAAGGAATCATATTTACTGAATTTATAGAGCTGGTCGAAACAACCTTTGGCTACAGCATTGCTGCTGCTTTGTTGGATGGTTGTGATCTACCTTCTGGTGGTGCCTATACCGCCGTGGGTACCTATGATCATGAAGAGGTACTTACGCTTGTGGGTCAACTGCAGAAATTAACGGGTACGCCTGCTGCTGATTTGTTAGAGGCCTATGGCCAATTTTTATTTCCCAAGCTGGCTGCCCAAATGGAGTCGATGTCGCTGAAGTTTGATGGTGCTATCGATTTACTCTGTTCGCTTGAAAACATTATTCATAAAGAAGTTATCAAGCTTTATCCCGATGCTGAGCTTCCTTCGTTTAAAATTCAAAACATTAATAGCCAAGAAATTGTTATGGAATACCGGTCTTGTCGGCCTTTTGCTCATTTAGCAAAAGGCTTAATTAGTGGTTGCGGTGAATATTATCAGCAGACGCTATCGGTTTCTATGAAGCATTTAGATACCAAGTCTGAGTTTTTCACATTGATCTCTGTGAGGCAGTCATGACGCAGAGCAGTATCGAAATAGAACTCAGTTATTTGCGGAAGAAGATTAGTCGTGAAAAAGATGCTCGCATGCAAGCTGAAGTATTGCTTGAGCGAAAAAGTACAGAGTTGTTTGGTATTAACCAGCGACTGCTAGAAGCAAATCAGAATCTTGATGTCATTGTGGCTCGTCGGACTCAAGCATTAAAAACTTCTACCAAGCGAGTGGAGGTAACTTCTGATGAGCTACAAAATACCGTTAACCGATTAAATTTAGTGCTTGATATTGCTAATGCGGTTACTTGGTTGTTTGATGTCCGAAATCAAACTATGGATATAGCCGGTAAGAGTCAGAGCTTGTTAGGGATTGAGCCAACGCGAGGTATTCCTGCCGATGAGTTGTTACTGCGTATTCATAAAGACGATGCCCCTGGGCTTATCGATGAGCTAAATCTTTCTCTTAAGAAAGGTAAGGCGATAAATATACGCTGTCGTATTCTGAGTCGCTGCGGTTCTTATCGATGGTTTTTAATTAATGGCGAGCTCAGTTCTTTTGGTGCAAAGAGTTCCTTATGTGTGATTGGTTCTTGTATCGAAATGCATGAACAGGTTGAGCGAGAGCGAGAGATTTGGCGCGTAGCTAATCATGATTTATTAACCGGTTTGCCTAATCGTAACCATTTTGAAACGCAGTTCTCGGTGCTGGCTAATGACAGTTTAGCGTCGGGTGAGGGCTTTACTGCGGCGTTAATTGATCTTAATGATTTCACCCAAATTAATGATACTTATGGTTATAGCATTGGTGATGGCGTGCTTCGTGATTTTGCCGATGTGCTTAGAGGTTATTCCGATTATACCAGTCATGTCGCTAGGCTTTCGGGTGATGAATATGTTGTTATTTTTAAAAATAATGTAGCGACATGGTCTGCTCATGAGTTATGCCAAAAGCTAATTGACGAGTGCGCTACTATGTCATTGCAAAATGGTGAGCGTCTTGGTTTAAGTTTGACCATGGGGCTTGCTGTTTTTCCTAAAGACGGTACCAGCTTGGATGATTTAATGCAGTCGGTTTATTCGGCTGTGCAAGTGGGTAAGCAGAAAAAGCATATTGGCAGTAGTTGCGTGCTGTATAACGCAGCCATTGAGCGTGAGCGTTTTCGTGAAAAAGATATTCGCAATGCCTTAAAATTAGCGATTGAAAAGCAGTCTTTTGATCTCGCATTTCAGCCTATTATGTGTAATGAAGAAGAAAGCTTTGTTGGTTGTGAGGCACTTTTCCGTTGGCCCGATATGGATCCGCAATGGGATATACAAGAGGTAATTGATGTTGCCGAAAACAGCGGATTAATACTCGATTTGGGCGAGCAGGTTATTGCGATGGCTTTTGCGAAGCTCAGTCAACTCAGTGAAATGGGCGTTAAAAAATGGGTAGCTATTAATATTTCCCCTTTGCAGTTTCAATTTCAGGATATTCCGCAGCTTATTTCTAAGGCGCTGGTTAAGCATAATGTGGATCCGTCCATGTTGGTTGTTGAAGTCACTGAGAATATTTTCTTAGAAAACATCACTCGTATTGCCGCGGTACTTAGCGAGCTGAAAAAAATGGGCGTTCGTGTCTCTATTGATGATTTTGGTTCTGGCTATTCAAGTTTGCGCTATGTGCAGATGTTGCCGATTGATAAAATTAAAATTGATAAAGCGTTTATTGATGATGTTGGCTCAGGCGTTGAGAGTCAAGGTATCGTGCAGGCAGTGATTAATATGTCTCATTCAATGGGCTATAAAGTGGTTGCCGAGGGCGTTGAAACCCAAGAGCAATTGATGGCTTTAAAATCGATGGGCTGTGATTATATTCAAGGCTATTTCTTTTCTAAACCGGTTAACTTTGACGAGTTAATAAAACTCGAGGGCTTTAATAAAGCGCCTCCATTGGTTTTAAAAACGCATTTAGGGAGAACATTATAGGAATATAAAATGAGATAGACATTTTTTAATGCCTATCTCGTTTTCATTCTCATTCTCATTTTTTTGTGCTCTTTCCCTTTTTCGTCTTTTCCTTTCTCTTTCTCTACCACTCGTCAGCTCTCCAGCCAATAGGCAGTCATTAAATTTTGTATGGCTGGTTGCCTAAACTGATTTCCGGCAGAGTTGCCGCCTCTATTGATACCTTCTGACTAGGTGCAATCACTCCTGACTCACCCGTGGCGACTGTTTTGCCATGCTGGTTTTTAATGACGCAGCTGAGTGTCACTAGTTTAAGGCGATCTTGCTTTTCTTTAACGCTTATATGAATGGTTAGCTCATC
This sequence comes from Cellvibrionales bacterium, assembly GCA_018668095.1. Lineage (GTDB taxonomy): Bacteria > Pseudomonadota > Gammaproteobacteria > Pseudomonadales > UBA7434 > UBA7434. Next base: position 13,004 of record JABIQF010000043.1, on the reverse strand, counting down.
ATTAATAAAAACAGGTTTGCTGAATTTAATAGTTTGGCTACGATAAATACTGCCCGGTCCAGGGAAGTTCATCGCGACCGTGGCAGATATTAGTGCGCCACAAAGCATGCCGTGTGCAATGGGCTTGCCAAATGCGGTTGTAGCCGCGTAATCGGCATCAAGATGGACGGGGTTTAAATCGCCAGAGAGCGCAGCAAACAGCGTGATATCGTCTTCAGTTATAATGCGAGAAACGGATACAGTTTGATCGAGCGTGATGTCTTCATAGCAGTAATTAGTAATGAGTGTTGGCGTGGTAGTGGACACAAGAAATCCTTTGTAGTGGGCTATATGTTTGATAATAAGTGAATTTAAATCGTTTTGAATTATCGCAGTTAGTGCGCATAAAAAGTAGCCCATTTATGTGTAATAAAGTGTTTTTCATTGATGCTTTATTACGCCTTAACTGGTCTGGCATTATTAAATTAAAAGATAAACTTACTTCCCTCGTAGTCTGTTCATATTCCATTCTGATTAGCGCATATCAATATCCATACACTCGTCATTTGGGCTCATTTACTCGCTAATTCACTCCTTTTACTTACTACTTCTTAATGTTAGCTGATAAATGACTCAGAAGAGACGCTCCGAATTGCCTGCGGGTTCGGTTCAGGCTAACATGAGGCATAATAATGATTTAGCACGTTAAGCGGATGATTCCTGCTTTTCGAATGTCTCTTGATTCTCTGCCTATGCGCTAATGCTAGTCAGTGTGTTTTATAGAGACATTAATTGAAGAAAATTTAAGCTAGCTGATAATAATCGATCGTCATTAAAGGTAACTGAAGTGCAAATACAAGAAGCGATTACTGCGTTACAAGAACGAGTAGGTGTTGCCAATACCATTGAGGAATTAACCGATAGTCATTTAGCGCAGTCGCTTGTGACAACTGCCGCTGAGCAGCCAGACAATCTTGCATTTACCAGTTTGGGCTATTCCATTACCTATGCCCAGCTCAATGCTTTATCTGATGCCTTTGCCGTTTATATTCAGCAGCACACTGATTTGCAAAAGGGTGACCGTTTAGCAATTCAATTACCGAATCTTATTCAGTATCCCGTTGTTTTTTACGGTGCTATTAAAGCGGGTTTAGTGGTGGTCAATACAAATCCCTTGTATACCGATAGAGAATTGGTTCATCAGTTTAATGACTCTGATGCTAAAGCCTTAGTTGTTCTTGCCAATGTGGCACATGCTGTTCAAGACGTTATTCCAAGAACCGGTATTCGCTACACTATTGTCACCGAAGTGGCCGATTTACACGGTGCACTATCGCGCACATTAATTAACTTTGCCTCTCGTTATATCAAGCGCATGGTGCCGGCGTATTCCATCCCCAACGCCATTAGTTTACGTTCATGTTTGAGCCTTGGCGAAAAAGGAGAGCTGCAAGATCCAGGTATCGAGGTCGATGATATTGCTTTATTACAATACACCGGAGGTACTACGGGGCTTTCAAAAGGCGCTATGTTGAGCCATAGAAATTTGCTGTCTAATATCGAACAGCAGAAAATATTATTTAGAATATTTCCTGGCTCTAAAGAAGATAGTCCTCAAACGGTTATTCTGCCTTTACCCATGTATCATGTTTACGCCTGCACTTTATGTGCCTTTATGGTCAGTAAAGGGCAGCACTGTGTGTTGATTACTAATCCGCGTGATTTACCTTCCATGGTAAAAACCATGGCGGCTTGGCCATTCACGATTTTCTGTGGTTTAAACACCTTGTTTGTTGCCCTGTGTGCGCGAGATGATTTCAAAGCCTTAGATTTTTCTCATATGACCCGAACTATTTCTGGCGGCATGGCTTTAACGCGTGATGCGGCAACACGATGGAAAGAAGTTACCGGTGTTGAAGTGAATGAGGGTTATGGCCTCACTGAAACATCACCAGTGGTATCGATCAATACCGGTGGCATTGGGCGTAAGTTAAGCTCAATTGGTGTTGCAGCGCCAGGTACCGAATTGCGAATTTTGGATACCGAAGGGCATGAGTTACCTTGCGGTGAAGCGGGTGAGTTATGTGTTCGTGGTCCGCAAGTGATGCAAGGCTATTGGCAGCAGCCAGAAAAAACGGCCGAAGTATTAAGTGCTGATGGCTGGTTTGCGACCGGTGATATTGCGCTAGTTGATGAAGATGGCTTTCCTCATATTGTTGATCGCAAAAAAGATATGGTCATTGTATCGGGTTTTAATGTGTATCCGAATGAAGTCGAAGATGTGGTGAGTAGCCATGATAAAGTTTTAGAGTGTGCGGTTATTGGCGTTGCTGATGAGCGCGCCGGTGAAAAAGTGAAAGTTTATATTGTAAAGTCGGATCCTTCTTTGACATCAGAAGAGGTGATCGCATTTTGTCGTACCCAGCTAACGGCGTATAAAGTGCCGAGTTTAGTGGCTTTTATTGATGACTTGCCGAAATCGAATGTGGGTAAAATATTACGCCGTGAATTACGTGATATTGATGCCGCTAATAGTGAGTGATATATTGGATTAAATGTTGATAGATACTGTATGTGAGTAAGTGAATCCCATTATCGAGCTAGCCATTACTGAACTTCCTACGGCAGAGCAATTACCCGCCTGCCATAAAACCATTGAGAAACTGTTAGGCGACGTATTGATCCGTGATCAATACGCACTTCGCCAGCGCTTGGAAAAAATAAAGGTGCGCGCCGATAAAGGCCTGCCTTTTACGCAAGATGCACAGCGTTTTCTTGATAAAATAACGGCCTCTTTAAAAACCGTTGCCCTGCGTAAAAGCAGCTTTCCATCTATTCAATACCCCGAAGCGTTACCCGTTGCTGCGTGCCGTGACCAAATTGCAGAAGCCATTCAACAGCATCAAGTGGTGATTATTGCGGGTGAAACCGGCTCGGGTAAAACCACTCAAATACCGAAAATTTGTGCGGAATTAGGCCGTGGCGTGACAGGTCGTATTGGTCATACACAGCCGCGACGTCTTGCAGCACGTACGGTGGCAGCACGTATTGCTGATGAGCTTGAAGTGCCGCTAGGGTCGGCTGTTGGTTTTCACTTTCGCTTTAATGATCAGTACGATGATAGTACGCGCATTAAGGTGATGACCGATGGCATATTGTTAGCGGCGATTGCTAACGATAGGTACTTACGTGACTACGACACTTTAATTATTGATGAGGCGCATGAGCGTAGTCTTAATATTGATTTTTTATTGGGTTACTTAAAAACCCTGCTGCCAAAGCGGCCTGATCTTAAATTAATTGTGACTTCGGCGACCATTGATGTTGATCGTTTTGCGCAGCATTTTAGTGGCGCGCCGGTCATCGAAATTGCCGGTCGCAGCTTTCCTGTTGAAATTGAATACCTTAATGAGCTCTCTGAGTTTAACGGCGATGCAGATGATGACACATCCAATAAAACATCGAATAAGTCCTTAAGCGACAATACCTCAAACGAAAATGCCTCAAATGACCGAATGGATAGCGCCGCCGAGGTGAATGCGCGGGTTCGGAATGCTTTAGCGCAAATTGATCAGAATGACAGTACGAGTAAACGCGGCGGCCCACGTGATGTCTTAGTGTTTTTGCCGGGTGAGCGTGAAATTCGCGATTTGAGTCAGTTTCTTAAGCGAGATGAATCGCAATTTGAAATATTGCCGCTCTATGCGCGCTTGAGTCAAAAAGAGCAGCAGCGAATTTTTACGGTTAATCGTCAATCCTCTTTGAGGCGTCGAGTGATATTGGCCACCAATGTTGCCGAAACCTCGGTGACAGTGCCTGGCATTGGTTATGTTATTGACTCAGGCATTGCGCGTATTAGTCGTTATAGCGCTCGCAGTAAGTTACAACGATTGCCTTTAGAGGCGATTTCACAAGCCAGCGCTAATCAGCGAGCAGGGCGCTGTGGTCGTTTGGCGCCGGGGGTTTGTTACCGACTCTATACAGAAGACGATTTTAAATCGCGTCCTGAATTCACAGAGCCTGAATTACTGCGGACTAATTTGGCTGCCGTAGTCTTGCAAATGAAGGGCTTGGATATAGGCGACATTACGCAGTTTCCTTTTATGGAGCAGCCCGATGGTCGGCAGATTCGTTCAGGTCTAAAAACCTTAGAAGAATTGGGTGCGTTGAATGAGCAAGGTAAGCTCACCGCCATTGGTCGTGATTTAGCAGGTCTTCCAGTTGATCCTCGTTTAGGGCGTATGTTGCTGGCGTCATTAAAGCAGCAGAATTTAGACGACGTATTAATTATTGTTAGCGCCTTGGCGGTGCAAGATCCACGTGAAATGCCAGCGGACAAACGACAGGCGGCCGATCAAGCGCATCGTCGTTTTTGGCACAAGCGTTCAGATTTTTTAGCATGGATAAATCTCTGGCATTACTATGAAGCGCATCGTATTGAGTTGAGCGAAAACCATTTGCGCAAGCTGTGTAAAAAGAGTTATCTCTCGTATCCGCGAATGCGTGAATGGCGTGATTTACACCGACAGTTATTACTGGCAGTTAAGCCGTTGCTTAAAAATAAACGCCACTCTAAGGCTGACTCTCAGAACCAAAATACTGAAAAAGCAGTGGTTAAGCCTGATCGTGAATGGTTAACGAATGAAAAAGGCGAAAGTGTTGATGACCTTCATCAATTCATTTTTACTGCTACTGATATTGAGAAAATACACTGCGCACTGTTAACGGGGCTGCCATCGAATGTTGGTTTAAAAGAAAAGAAAGGCGAGTATCGAGGTGCAAGAAACCTCAAGTTCTTTTTGTTTCCTGCGTCGTCACAATTTAAACCTGCGCCGCAGTGGGTTATGTCGGCTGAAATTGTTGAAACTCGGAAAGTCTATGCGCGCTCTATTGCGGCGATTGATCCGCTGTGGGTGATTGCTGCGGTGCCGCATTTAGTGAAGCATGAGTATAACGAACCGCACTGGGATGCTAAACGCGGCCAAGTGATGGCGTTTCGCAGCAGTAGCCTTTATGGCTTAACATTGGCGAGTCGTCAGTTAATCGCTTTTGAGCAGATTGATCGTGAAGCTGCGCGCTCCGTCTTTATTCAGCAAGCTCTAGCCGCAGGTCATTTGCAGGCCAATGAGAAGCTGCGTAAGCGTGCGCTTTTTTGGCAGCACAATATCGACTTAATCGCTGAAATCACTTTGTTAGAAGAAAAAGTTCGCCGTCGTGATTTATTGGTTGATGAGGTAGCGCTAGCCGCATTTTATCAGCGGCATTTACCCGACAACGTGCTAAGTCGTCGCGGTTTAGAGCAGTGGTTAAAAAAGGCTACCTCTGAAGAGCAGAAAAAACTTTTTCTTACCCGTAGCGATGTTTTATTAACGGCCGATGGCGATGATGTCGTTGAGCAATTTCCCGATAGCATTGAAGTGGCCGGTCAGTCATTTTTATTGCGTTATTGCTTTAAACCCGGCGATGAGCAAGACGGCGTTACCGCGATTATTCCGCTAGGTGCGCTCGGAGGTTTGCCTGTGTATCCCTTTGATTGGTTAGTGCCTGGGATGTTACGCGACAAATGCATTGATATGATCAAAGCATTACCTAAAGCGCAGCGTAAACGTTTAGTTCCGGTGCCATCGGTGGTGGATAGTTTGCTACCAAAGCTGAATATAGAGCGGAGTCAGGCGGCTAATCAGTCTTTAGCGCAGGCTTTGGCAGAGCAAATTGCTATCTATTATTCCTTACCGATTAATCCGGTATTGTGGCGCGAGCAGTGTGAAACAGGGCTCGATAACTATTGCCGTATGCGTTTTGAGATTGATGATAAAAACGGCGTTACCTTGCATTCGGGTCGCGTGTTGTCAGACCTTATTAGTCAATGTCGCCAGCAATTGGATGTGAGCATTAATGAGTATGCCAGTGGCGCGTTTCGCCAAGATTCGCTTACGCAGTGGGACTTTGGCACCTTAAAAGAGAGCCATGATTACGAGCAAGACGGTGTCCGCTTGCGCGGTTATCCGGCTTTAATTGATAGCGTCGATTCTGTTAGCTTAGACTTGCTAGCAACCCCCGCTGAGGCAATATCTGCTTCGCGTGAAGGCATTATTCGTTTAATGATGTTAGCGACGAAAGATAAAGTGCGTTACCTAAAGAAAAGTACTTGTAAGAACGCCTTAGCGATTTTGCCGTTTGTGCATTGCGGCAATAGAGATGTGTTAGTTGATGATGTCATTAAAACGGCTTTTGCCGCAAGCTGCCTTCATGATTTTGCGGGGCCACTGCCAGCCACGAAAGAGGCCTTTGATGATGCAATAAAGCAGGGCGCGGGCAAGCTCTTGATGACAGCTTTACAGGTAGAAGATTTACTCTATGAATCACTTAAATACTACCAGCAAATTATTGAACAGCTCGCTAAGCGCAGGCCTCATTTTGCTCAGCAATGTGCCGATATTGACGCTCAGCTAGAGCGGCTGATTTATACTGGCTTCTTACAGCGAATGGGTTTGCAGCGCCTTAAGCATTTACCGCGTTACCTGAATGCTATTTTGCTACGACTTGATAGATTAAGTGGATCAGCTGCAAAAGACATTGAATTGTGTGAAAAGTTGTCATCTGTCGAAAAACCTCTCAAAACTCTGCTATATAACTACCCTGAAGCTATTTTTTCGGACCCAGCAGTGATGGACTTTAGATGGTTGCTTGAAGAATTGCGCGTTTCCTTATTCGCACAACAACTTAAGACACCCATACCCGTATCACTGCAGCGAGTAACGAAAGAGTGGACAACAATAAATCATAATCAATACCCTATGCTGAGTTAGCTATGTCTTTATATGAATCTTCACCTACACAGAGCGTTGACGATAATGAGCAATACTCATTGATGCTCGATCCTGTTGTTGAAGCGTCTGAAGATGATGGTTTTACCGTTAGCGCAATCACTGACGATGAGACGGTTGAAGATAGTAGTATTGAAGATAGCAGCGCTATCATCGTAGAAGAACAATTAAATATTAAAGCCGAATCCATTTGGGTGTCTATGCCCAATGGTGAGCAGTTACATATGCGGCATTTACAGCCCATGCCCACTGATGCAAATCCTTTTGAGACTGAGTCACCCAAGCGCGTTTTTATGCTGCATGGTGAAGTGGAATGCGGAAGAATTTTTTACCATGATTCAGGTAAAGGCTTAGCGTATCACTTTGCCCAGCAAGGTTATGAAGTGTTTGTCGCTGATTTAGGCGGTCGTGGACGCAGCTTAGGTTGCGATGATGAGCCTTCGTCTTTAACCGTCCACGAGATAGTGACGGATGCGATTCCTCGCCTTCTTCGTGCAGCTACACAGCATTGCTCATTGTCCGCCGATGAATCTATGGATTCAGCGGCTTATGTTAAATCGACGCCTGTAGCACCGACTGTTTGGGTTGCTCATGGTTTTGGTGGTGTTTTGTTGTCGGCAGCTTGGGCGCGTATGAGTGAAGCAGAGCGCACAGCAACACAGATGATGTTCTTTAGTGTGCGTCGTAAGCTGCAAACGACTCATCGAATAGCTAATGCGGCGGTAAAAGCTTTTTGCCACCCATTAACCAGCAAGTTAGTTAACTGGCTTGGCGCTTTTCCTGCTGCGCAGTTACGTTTGGGTTCGGCGGATGAAAATACCGATTGGTTTAGTGTGTATGCCGATTGGATGAATAATGACCGATGGTGTGATGCTGAAGACGGCTTTGATTATCAAGCCGCGCTAAAAGCGAATCCTATTCCAGCCACGCTGCATTTTGCGACTGCTGCCGATAAAATCTATTCAGGTGCGGCTGATGTTCGCGCCTTTATCAATGAGTTAGGCTGCCACGATGCACGATTAATAGTTGCTAATACAATTGATAATACCAAGCGTAAGTATGACCACTTAAGTTTATTACTCGATCCTGCGGCCGTTAAAGATGTCTTTAAGGATGCAACGGATTGGTTACTTGAGCAGACTGCCGTTAACCGCGAGGCAATAGCTGATGTCGATGAACCTTACTTTGTAGATACTTTTTCTGAGTCAGAGCAGGCCGTTGAGAAAGAAAACTTCGATTTGCCGTTCGAGTATTCATCAGTTGATGATGAATTATCTTCTAATAACAATGATCATTCTATGGCGCTAAGCTTAGCGGGTTAAAGGCGCACTCCATTCTTTTCTATTAGCTGTTGGCCAGTTGTAAAATCCATTTAAAAAGTGAATTTTTGGATCTCTTGTGTGATCTGGGGCGAATTTCTCTGCCTAAAAAACTGTCATATTCTCTTCGGTAGTCGCAAGAAGAGATTTCTAGCGATTATTTAATATAATCTGGCCTATTACTGCTGTTTAAAACTATCCATTGGTTATATTATCTTTCACAGTATTGAACAAATGGATTGAAATTATGTCTGTATTGCTGCTGTTGTTAATACGCTAATTGTGAGTTGAGAATACGATTGGGTGGAATTAATAGGCACGGGATTCAAGCGGGTTACATTTATTTATTATATTAGGAGCCAACATGTCTAAATTTAAAGCGAAACCATTAACTGCTGCCTTAGGCGCAGCATTTTTAGCGACTGCTATTTCACCTATTGCTAGCGCAGATGTGAACCCTTTTTCTGCTACACCATTAAGCAGCGGTTACGATATCGTAAACGCAGATGGCCATGAAGGAAAATGTGGCGAAGGCAAGTGTGGCGAAAGTAAAGGCGGTGAAGATAAAGGCGAAGAAGGGAAGTGCGGTGAAGGGAAGTGTGGCGGCGATGCCAAAAAAGGCGCTGACGCTGAAGGTAAATGTGGTGAAGGAAAATGCGGTAGCTAATGCTTTTTGTTAGTTGTTAATGCATCTCTCATTTTACCTATAATGAGTTTAAAATGGCGGGAAGGTTTCTTTCCCGCCATTTTTGTTTTAGCCTTACCTTTTTATTTATCCGCATTAGAAAACCCATATTCACGCGTTGATATTTATACGGTTTAAGATTTATTCAGTTTAAGTGCGATGACAAACATGAGCAAAAACTGGCATCAAAAAAAAGCGCAGGCAGGCTTAGGTTTGCGTCGTGGTCTTGTTGATACGTTCTCTGCGTTACAGCAGGGTGATGTTGATTTTATGGAAGTGGCACCCGAAAACTGGATTGGTGTTGGCGGTCTTTTTGCGCGGCAGCTGCGCAGTTTTAGTGAGCGCTATCCACTTACGCTTCATGGTTTGTCCTTAAATATTGGTGGTCCTGAGCCGCTCGATATTGACCTTATTAAAAACATTAAAGGCTTTATTCAAGAGCATCAATGCCCCCTTTATTCAGAGCATTTAAGTTACTGTGGTGATGCCGGTCACTTATACGATTTAATGCCTATCCCTTTTAAAAAAGATGCTATTCGCTATGTTGCTGAGCGTGTACAGCAGGTGCAAGATATTTTAGGGCAGCGTATTGCGCTCGAAAATGTGTCTTATTATGCCGCGCCATCTCAAGAAATGACCGAGCTAGAATTTATTGATGGTGTGCTAGAGCAAGCCGATTGCGATTTATTATTAGACGTCAACAATATTTATGTGAACAGTATTAATCATAACTACAATGCGGCTGATTTTTTACAAGCCTTGCCGGGACATAGAGCCAGTTATATGCATATTGCGGGTCATTATGAAGAGGCTCAAGATCTCCGAGTAGATACCCATGGTGCTGCTGTTATTGATCCGGTATGGGATTTGCTCGCGCTAGCGTATAAAACCTTTGGCGTAAAACCTACTTTGGTTGAGCGTGATTTTAATTTCCCCCCATTAGCAGAGTTAGTGGCTGAGGTGAGTCATGTGCGCGCCATTCAGGAGGCGCAAGCCCTCATTGAAAATGTTGAGGGTAGTTGTTCATGAGTACTTCACTAGCCGATGTTCAGCGTGCTTTTGCGGCGCATATACGCGAGCCAAGTGTGCATCCAGCGCCGGCAGATATCGAAGATCGTCGGATGAATATTTACCGTGAGCTATTCTATAAAAATATCGAAGGTTTTATCAGTAGCGCCTTTCCTATTTTACGTAAGCTCTATAGCGATACTGACTGGCATCAAATGGTGCGTGATTTTATTCATCGTCATCAATCACAAACGCCGTATTTTTTAGAAATCAGTGAAGAGTTTCTCAGCTATTTAGACGATGAGCGAGAGCCTCAGTCCTGCGATCCTGTATTTGCTTTACAACTTGCACGTTATGAATGGGCAGAGCTGGCATTATTTGTTGCAGAGCAAGACACTCCCGAGGATGCTGTTTCAGCAGATCACTCCCTAATTGATCATATCCCCGTGTTATCGCCGTTGGCGTGGTCCATGGTGTTTGATTATCCTGTTCATCAAATTGGTGAAACCTTTCGACCCGAGCAGCCCAGCGAGCAACCGGTTTGTTTGGTGGTGTACCGTAATAGGCAAGATAAAGTCGCTTTTCTTGAGGCGAATCCGGTTACGGCGCGATTCTTGGAATTGTGTGAAGGTAATGGAGAGCGGCTTGGTCGAGATTTATTATTACAAATTGCTCAGGAATTACAGCACCCAGACCCGAATTTAGTCGTTAATGCCGGTACTGAAATATTGGCGCAATTACGTCAGTTGGATATAATCTACGGCGTGCCTGCTGCAAGTTAATGAAAGCTCAGTAAGGCTAAACTCACCACCACTTAAATCGATGCATACCTTCATCGATTTTATGGAAGCCCCTAAGGATTTTTATCATGTTATTAAGGCCTACATTCTCCCGTCTTGTTGGTGTTTTATTACTGACATTAGCCCTGCCTAATTTTGCCGCTACTGTTGACCCCTTTGAGGAAGTTAATCGTAAAGTTTTTGGTTTTAATGAAGTACTTGATCGTTGGTTAGTTAAGCCTTCGGCCAAGGTTTATCAATGGGTCATGCCTGAGGCGCTTAATCGAGGCGTGACGAATTTTTTTGATAATGTGGGTGAGGTTAGTAATGCAGTTAATAGTGGTCTGCAGGGTGACTTACGTCAGTCAGGCAAAAGTCTAGGCCGTTTAGCGATTAATACGACAGTGGGTATGGGTGGTTTATTTGACGTGGCTACTGACTGGGGTATTGAAGAGCGTAATGAAGACTTTGGTCAGACATTGGCAGTTTGGGGTGTTGGTGATGGCCCTTATATCGTCCTACCACTAATGGGTGGTCGCTATCTTCGTGATGCCTTAGCTATTGCGCCAGATGCCTATCTTTCGCCGCTAGATCAGATTGATGATGTGCGTACTCGCAATAGTCTTTGGGCGGCGAATTTATTGGATAAACGCGCTGATCTACTTGATGCCGAGCGTCTTATCTCCGGTGATCGATATACCTTTATTCGTGAAATCTATATTCAGCAGCGTGAAGTCGCCACCACCAATGGCCAAGTTGAAGATGATTTTGGTGATGATTTTTAACAAGCCAAAAAAAAGCCGTTTTTAATTAGCCATTAATACCAAATATAACCACCGCTTTTCAGTGTGTTAATTCTTCCATTAATGCGCGCAAAAGTGGTTAAATGGTTACAAGAGAGGCGGTTTCAAAAAGGCAAAATGAATGAAACCCTCGTGTTCATAACTACTACTTAGATGCCAGTTGATATAAGCCATTGGAAATTCCTAGCAGTACTGCATTAGTCAAAGTTCTCATTATCGATGATGATGAAAACGTGCGCCATTCCATTGCATCCTACCTTAGAGACAGTGGCTACCAAACCTGCGAAGCCGTTGATGGTGAAGAGGGACTGGCAGCCATGGCCATTGAAAAGCCCGAGCTCGTTCTCTGTGATTTAAGAATGCCCAAGCTTGACGGTATCAATGTCTTAAAAGTGATTGCCGATGCTTATTCTCATGTGCCGATTATTGTCATTTCTGGCGCGGGCGTTATGAGCGATGTTGTAGAGGCGCTTCGTCTAGGCGCTAGCGATTACCTCATAAAGCCTATCCTAGACCTTGAAGTGTTGGTGCATGCTATTGAGCGCAGTCTTGAGCGTTTTAGTTTACGCCGTGAAAACCTCAAATATCGCCAACAACTTGAGCAAGCGAATAGCGAATTAAAAAGTAACTTGGCGGTGCTTGAGCAAGATCACCAAGCCGGTTTGCAAGTGCAGATGAAAATGCTGCCTGTAAGCCCTATGCAAAAAAGCGCTTATATTTTTCATCATCAAATTGTGCCATCGGTGTATTTAAGTGGTGATTTTGTTGAGTACGTAACGGTGGGCCCTGATCACGTTGTCTTTTTTATGGCTGACGTCTCCGGTCATGGCGCATCATCAGCGTTCGTAACCGTATTAATGAAAAACCTAACCGCGCGTATGCGCAGTGACTATAACCGCCAGAAAGATGACGATATATTGCATCCTGCTGAGTTTTTAGTGCATGCCAATGACGAATTACTAGGCACGGGTATTGGCAAACATGCCACTATTTTTTATGCCGTGTTAGATACGCAAAATAACCGTCTAACCTATTCGGTAGCAGGGGCCTTACCGGTGCCTATATTAATCGCTAATGGTGAAGCACGTTATCTCGAAGGGCAGGGTGCGCCGGTTGGTTTATTTGAAGAAACTAACTATCAAGAAATTGTTGTCGATTTGCCAGATAAATTTCGAATCATGATGTTTTCAGATGGTATCTTAGAAGTCTTAGAGCAAGAGAGTCTTGCTAAGAAAGAGGCGTTCCTGCTATCTGAAGCGCCTAAAATGAAAGCCGATATTGAATCGGTGTTTAATGGGTTTAATGTTGATGAAAATAAGCAATACCCTGATGATATTGCCTTGTTAATCGTTGATAAAATTTAGTTCGCGATTCATAGAGTGACGTTGTTGAAAACGCTGAGTGCTATTAAACGTGCTAATAAGAACACTACTAAGATCACTACTAAGATCACTACTCACTATGAAGATCACTACGAAGAATAATATGATCGATAAAAAAATAAGAGTTACCGTTTTTAAGTCTGCCATTCTCGAGCTTATTAAGTCTGCGATATATCAGCGATGCTTCGGAGTACTTAGCTATGTCCGATAGCAAAGTGCTGG
>JABIQF010000103.1 GCA_018668095.1 Cellvibrionales bacterium | reverse complement strand
TAGTATTGCTGTTTAACTTTAGATTGAACTTGGGGTTTAGATTTTTGCTTATTTTTATATTTGTTTGTGCATATTTGTGCACTTGTTACAACTTTAAGACTATTTTTTGTGCAGGTCAACACATTTGTGCGACTCAAAACATTAACAATCTTTAAAAATAAAAGTCAGATCAATGGCTTAACTAGGTTTATTACACAATGGATAGCTATGTAAGCTAATCAGTATCTTTATTTGAATAACTAGAGGCAAATTTTTGATGTCTTGCCTCTAGTTAAACGATTGTATTACATAAAAAAGCTAGTGTTTGAGCCTTCGATAGAGCTGCCAGACTAGCTCCGTAATTTACGTGCACCAAATAGGCCTGATAATGCAAATATCATCAGTGGTAGTGCCGCAGGAACCGGTACTACCGTTGCCAGTGCTGCATCAGCAATAAGTGCATGAGCGGCTGTAGTGGGGTGAAGCGCATCCCAATACAAATATGTTCCTGGCGTTGAGCAAACACCAGTAGTAGCGCTTAAGCAAGCATCAGTTACATTATCGAGGCCATTGGTGCCAACGTTAGCTGAGATAGTTTGGCCAATTGTGAACAAATCAACCAATGTAACAATACTTTGGTCAAGGCCAGCTAATCCAGCGGCTAGATTGCCATTATAAAGTGCCGATAAGCCAGTGAGCGTTGATTCAAGTCCTGCTGGGGCGACAGGTGCGGCGCCAACATCAGGTACATTTAAAATCATGATGCTTTGGGCGCCCGCAGTAATTAAACTTTGTGCTATACCCGCTGCCGCTTGACCTGCGGCAGCAATATAATCTGCATCAACATTAATGCCATCGAATGCATTGATATCATTACCACCAATTAATAGAGTGTAAAGTGCGTTAGGATCAACGGTGTTAGATGCTAAATATCCAGCTACTTGAGCTTGGGCAGAAGGTACTGTGTCAGAAACCGTTGTGCGAGCGCCGCCAAAGGCATAGTTGGTACCGCCAGCAAGAGATGCTGATTGAGCGCCAGTATTTAAGCTATCGCCTAAGTAATCCAGCCAGATATCACCATTACTGAAGTTGCCATCAGCATATCCAAAAGCCGGATTTGGCGATGTGCCACTTGTTGCTATAGCAACATTACCCGTGTCAGAAAGGCTATCACCAAAAGAAATAATTTGTGAAAAAGCAGCATTAGAAAGCTGTGAAAAAGCTAATGCACTAACGGCTGTAAATGTTACAGCTGTTTTTTGTACGCATGAGAGTAGTGAATGAGACATAACGTGCTACCTCCAGGTAGTTTTTTTATTAATATCAGCACTCTATGCGAGGGGCAATGGAGTGTGATGAGTGGTTTTTATTGTTTGTATTACTTTTTTATTTTTATTAAATTTTATTTTACAGATATTTCAACCCCAACGTTATGCGTCTTTTTTGTGCAGGTCAACAAGTTTATGCGCCACATCTGATCAGTTATTAATCTATTTAAGTGCTCTGTAGTGAATAAAATCTATTAAAACAATGGTTTATTTATTTTTGAGGGGGTTAGCGGAATTTATTAAATTTGCTATAGATTTGAAAAATCAGGGGGGCGCAGCATAAAAGTGGTGTTAGAAAGTAGGCAAAGGCTGTCCATGGTGTATTTTGTTGCATAAGATTAAATTCATCAGTTAAAACGGTTTGCTCAAACTGCTCAGAACGTGCCACGATTTTCCCAGCAGGGTTAATAATGGCCGACACACCGCTACCCGTACTGCGAAGCACATAACGACCATTCTCAAGCGCGCGCATTTGCGCCATTTGTAAGTGCTGTAGTGGGCCAATAGAGCCGCCAAACCAACTGTCATTGCTCACAGTAATAAGCACATCACTCACCGCGGCTGCCTTTGCGGCTAAACCAGGGTAAACAATTTCATAGCAAATAAGCGGCTTGCTCTCAAATTGTTGAATTGTTAGAGGGGCTTGCTGGGTATTGCCTGCCTGCATGGTAGACAAAGGCAGTTTAAAGAAAGCCAGCACATTACCCAGTAAATCGCCAAAAGGAATATATTCGCCAAAGGGGACTAAGTTTTGTTTGCGGTAAACGCCATTTGCATTGCCCACAGTCACAATACTGTTATAACTTTTATTGGAATGCGTATCGCGTGAGGGAATACCTGTGAGAAGCGCTGTTTGATATTGGCTAGCGAGCGAATCCATTTGATCTAAAAAACTATTGGCTTGTTGATAGTAAATAGGAATTGCGGCCTCGGGCCAAATAATTAAATCGCTGCTTTCCCAATATGGCTCACTCAGCTCTTTATAAAGTGCCAACGTTGGCTGTCGATATTCTCGACGCCATTTATCATGCTGGGAAATATTCGCTTGTACCATACTTACTTGCTGAGGTTCTCCAGCAGGCAGCGTCCATTGCACATGCTTTAAGGGTGTGGCAATAAACCAACATAGAACGACGGCTGTGAGTAATGTTCGGTGAGTTCGAATACCTTGCCGTAAAAAAAACAGATGGCTGATAGCGGCGCCACTGATACAGATAATAAAACTGATACCGTAAACGCCAATGATAGGTGCCCAGCCAGCTAATAAAGATTCGGTTTGGCTGTAACCAATAAAGAGCCAAGGAAAGCCGGTCAGTAACCAGCTGCGCATCCACTCACCGCAAACCCAGACAGCCGCAAATAAAATTAACTGCTGGCTATTAACCGATTGCATTGCAAGAGTAATGGAGTGAGTGCTATTGAATATGACATTGTTTTTTTTCAGCAGCCAAGCATACAAGGCCCAAGTTATCGCACAACAAAAAGCGAGACCGCCGCAAAATAAAAAAGTGAGAAAGGCGGCAAGATAAATAGATGTGTAGCCAAACTCATGAATACTGACATAAACCCATGAGGCACCTGTACCAAATAAACCAAGACCAAAAAACCAGCCCAGCCAAAAACTGTGTTTAATGGATTGCTGTTGTAGAGCAGTAAATAGAATAGCCGTAGCGATAATGGCGAGTGGCCAAAAAGAAAAAGGTGCCAGTGATAATGTAATGAGCGCACCGCTAATGAGTGCGCTTAAAGAGCGGGCAATTTGGCGGTTGGCCATAGGCTTAATCTTCTGCGGAGTCTTCGTTGTCAATAGACATTCTGACTGTATGCAGGCGACGGTTATCTGAATGAGTAACATGAAAGGTAAAGCCATCAAAGCTAATGCTTTCATTACGTTTGGGTAAGCGGCCAAACTTATTAGTGATGATGCCGCCAATCGTATCAAATTCATCTTCGCTGAGTGTCGAGTCAAAGAACTCATTAAAATCATCGACAGGTGTTAGTGCTTGAATCATATAATTTGAATGTGACATCTTACGAATTTGCGCATCATCGGTAGCATCGTGTTCATCTTCAATTTCGCCAACAATTTCTTCTAACACATCTTCTATGGTTACTAAGCCGGCCAGCGTGCCGTATTCATCAATGACTAGTGCCATATGATTCCGATCTTCACGGAACTGTTTTAGCAAGACATTTAAACGCTTGCTCTCGGGTACAAATACTGCCGGTCTAAGGAGGTCGATAATAAATTTTTGACTGTCTGAATTATCTTCGCTGCTATCAACAGAAGCATCTTTTTGAAAAAATAGCGGCAGCAAATCTTTAACTAAAAGTATGCCTAGAATCTCGTCAATGTTTTCGCCTATAACAGGGTAGCGAGAATGCGAGGTGTCGATTATTTTTTGTAGATTTTCTTCTAGCGTGTCATCCGCTTTTAAAATAGTCATTTGCGTGCGTGGAATCATAATATCACGCGCATGCATTGCTGATACTTCTAGAGCGCCAGCAATAATGCGTCGCGCATCATTATCAATAATTTCATTCTCGCTAGCCGCATCAACCATCGCGACCATATCTTCAGTAGTCTGTGGCTCTGAGCTAAAAAGTTTTTTAATACGCGTCGTTAACGGAGGTTTATCGCCGCTATCAGTCGAAGTTTTTTTGTCGGTGCTATTTGTCATTCGTAAAGTCCATCATGCTTCGTTAGTAGGTCTATGTCTCTAGTGTGAAATACTTTTTACTACTCAAGCAATTTATAAGGGTTGCTGATACCAATTTTGGCCAGCAGTTCAATTTCTATATTTTCCATGACTTTTGCATCGTCGTCATTGTCATGATCATAATTTTGTAAATGCAGCATACCGTGAATTAACATGTGCGCCCAGTGTGCATCAATACTTTTACTTTGTTGTTGGGCTTCGGCGCTAATAACGGGAGCGCAGACAATAATATCGCCTAAATGTGTCACGCCATCCAGCTCACCTATGTTCGCAGCAAATGATAAAACATTAGTGGTTTTATCTGCTTGACGATAATCACGATTAAGCGTTTGCATAACGGCTTCATCGACAATCACTAATGCGGCTTCGGCTGAGCTGTTGCCCAAGTAAGCCATTGCCGCCCATTGTTCTAATTCATCATTAGAGGGGATATTGTTTTGCGAGTGCTGTCTGTCTATGTCGAGCGATAGCATAAAAAATTATTTGTCTTGTGCGGC
>JABIQF010000044.1 GCA_018668095.1 Cellvibrionales bacterium | reverse complement strand
CACCCCCGACGACCTTGACCTTAAAACTATAAAAAAAAGTAAAACCTCAGAATATCCCATCATAACTAAAAGCTAATACGCAAGTTTCAGGCTTCTGGCATGTCGGGCCACCCCCGACGCTCTTGAACTTAAAACTATAAAAAGAAAAGTAAAACCTCAGAATACCCCATCACTAATAAAAGCTTATGCACAAGCCCCTAACTTCTGGCTAATACCTAGGGGGTTATTATTTAAATATCTCAAGAAAAAATCTTACTCTTCACTGCCTCACGATAATCCGAAGGCGATACGGACATAAATCGTTTAAATGTACTACTAAAATGGCTGCTATCATTTAATCCTGCTTGCTCTGCAATTTCTGCAACACTTAAATTAGTCTCTTTTAACAGCTCTTTTGCATGCTCTAGTCTTATTTTTCTTAAATAGTGTTGTGGCGTTTGCCGTGTCGCTACATTGAATCGTCGGTTCAACGTTCGCACACTTATGCCCAGCATTTTCGCCATATTTTCACTCGTAATTTTTTGCGAAAAGTTTTCATTTAACCAATGCTGTAAACGCACTATATCTTCATCTGAATGCCGCGAAGTCTCTCCCTCATTAAACATGCTTTTGGCATAAGATTGCCTTATTTCAGGTGAGAAGTTGGCTTCTACCCGACTAGCAATATCAGCACCATAAAGATTACCGATAAAGTAAATAATTAAATCGGCTACCGAGTTGACGCTGCCAGCACAGTAAATATTTTGTGAGCGGGTAATTAAAAAATCTTTTTGGAGTTGAACCGTAGGGTAGCGTTTTTGAAAGGCATCAAAGTGTGCCCAGTGTGTGGTGGCGGGGCGCTTATTAAGTAAGCCTGCCTCGGCAAAAAAACAGCTACTGGTGCCTACGGCGCAGAGCATGGCGCCTTGGTCGTGCCACTTTTTTAGTAGTTCCAGTAAAAAGCGCTGCTGTCTAATAACCGTTAATGGATTACGCCAAATCGCGGGGAGTATGACTAAGTCGGGTGTTTCAATGGTACGAGGGTGGCTGTCAGTGAGAATGGTGAGCCCGCCTGCACAATGTATTTTACGGTTGCTGCCATAGATTTTGGGCGGCGGTGTGTCGGTATTGTTTAAAACGCGATTGGCATCGGCAGCCGCATTTAACATTTCCATTGGCAGACTAATACTGGATGAAAGGCAGTGATCATAAGCAATGAGTGCAATGGTAGTCATAAAAATAAGCCTGTAGCTTAAAGTGTTATTCGTTGTGCGGCGCAAATACGCCGTGAGCAAAAAGTTCGATAATTTAGATAAGTGGCTATTATTACCAATATGGCCGAATAATGATAGTAACTGGCTAATATACAATAGTCTCCTTTCTGGCCAGCTAATAGACTAACGAACGTCTAAGTACTGGTGATAAAACGTATTTTTCTTTTTTGGCCCTCGTTTTTCTGAGGCGTTTCAATTTAAGGCTTGGTTTTATTTAACTTCTTATTTCATTTTCTTAGCGCGGCTTTCTTTGTAGTCAACATTTGTAGTTAACATTTGTAGTCAGCAGCGCTTATTTTGAGGAGATTCATTCGTGGCAAATTTGCCGGTTATTGTTGGCTTTGGTGGTATTAACCCCGCAGGTCGAAGTTCCTTTCATCATGGCTACCGCCGTTTAGTGTTTGATGCCTTAAGTGCTGAAAAAGCAGAGCTCACATTAAGTAGCCTTGCGCCGTTAATGGGTATTAATAAAAGCGTTGCACTGTTTAGCAGTGATGGCGCTATGGCTACAGAGATTCTGCAAGGCACTTTGGTACGACAAATGGAGCAGGGCGTTATTGATGCTGCGGCCGTTGATTACAACCAAAAAATTATTTTGCAGAATAGTGACAGTGCGCCGTTAACCTTTGATTTAGCGGTAAAGCATTTACCTGCAACTATTCCTGCTAGCTGGCAGGTAGAAAGAATGAGTGATCAACAGGTACGTGTGAATGTAGTTGATGAGCAAACGTTCTTAGTGCCGAGTCAGCGTGAGTTAAAAGTACAAGCGGCCGGTCAGTTACCCAGCGGTTTTAATCCGGGTGCAGATTACGCTTCGCATAACCATCCTCGTGGCTTACAGATGACAGTATTTGGTGCCTCTGATGCTCTAGCCTCTGTAGGTATCGATTGGCAAGTATTGTCACAAAAGGTCGCGGCAGATCAAGTTAGCGTTTATGCAGGCAGCGGTATGGGTCAGTTAGATGCTAACGCCAATGGCGGCATGATGTCGGCACGCTTTAATGGTAAGCGCACTACGTCAAAACAATGCCCGTTTGGTTTTGCCGAAATGCCGGCTGATTTTATTAACGCTTATATTCTTGGCAGCCTAGGTACCACCGGTACGAGCATGGGTGCTTGTGCATCGTTTTTATATAATCTTCGCCAAGGCATTACCGATATTCAAAGTGGCCGCTCGCGCATTGCGATTATAGGCAACAGTGAAGCACCTATTGTGCCAGAGGTAATTGAAGGTTATGCGGCTATGAGCGCACTGGCTACCGATAAAGAACTACGTCAGCTCGATAACGGTATGTTAAATTACCGTCGCGCATGCCGACCGTTTGGTGAGAACTGCGGTTTCACTTTGGCTGAATCTGCGCAGTTTGTAGTGCTGTTTGATGACAGCTTAGCGGTAGAGTTAGGCGCTAAAATGTATGGCGCAGTGACCGATGTATTTATTAATGCCGATGGTCATAAAAAATCGATTTCGGCACCGGGTGTGGGTAATTATTTAACCGTAGCAAAAGCTATGGGTAGCGCACGTGGTTTATTGGGTGAAGAGTCGATTCAGCAACGTAGTTTTATTTTGGCGCATGGCACCGGGACGCCGCAAAACCGTGTGACGGAGTCGGATATTCTTAATCGTGCGGCTCAAGTGTTTGGTATTGATAGCTGGCCTGTGGTCGCAGTTAAGAGCTACCTAGGGCATTCGGTGGGTACAGCGGGTGCCGATCAGCTAATGGCGAGTCTGGGTGTTTGGGATGAGGGTATTCTGCCAGGCATTAATACGATTGATGGCCCAGCGCCCGATGTCGCTTGCAGCCATTTGGATATTAGTCGTCACCATAAAGAGGTAGGCGCCAAAGGTATGGATGCAGCCATTATTAACGCCAAAGGCTTTGGTGGTAATAATGCTTCGGCAACGGTTATTGCGCCGCATATTGTTGAGCAGTTGGTTGCTAATAAGCATAAGTCGTCGGCATGGTCTGGGTATCAGGCGCGTGCTGAGCACGTTCAAGAGCAGGCCAATGCTTATGACCAAGCCATGTTAAAAGGTGAGGCAAAGCCAATCTACCGCTTTGATAACAACGTATTAGACGGTGATGCATTAGCATTTGATGCTGATGCTATTAAAGTGCCTGGCTATGATAAGCCAATCAATCTCAATATCGATTCAGACTATAAAAAATGGTTAGATTAATATGGACGCCTTAACAGCACTGCTTAACCGAAACTCTGCCGCCAAGCTTGCCGACCCAGCCCCGCAAGGGGATGATCGTGAAGCGATTTTTCAAGCCGCGTTGCGTGCGCCCGATCATGCGCGCTTACGTCCTTGGCGGTTTTTGACTGTCGAAGGAGATGCTCGTTTAGCGCTGGGTGAAAAAATGGCTGCGGCGGCCTTATTTGAAAACGCAGAATTAGATTCGGCAATTCATGCCAAGCAACTCTTAGCACCTATGCGTGCTCCTCTAGTGATTATTGCGGCAGCAAAAATTGTTGAGCATCCTAAGGTGCCAGAAATAGAACAGTTACTTTCGGCGGGTTCGGCGGTATCGCAAATGCTAACCGCGGCGCATGCTTTAGGTTTTGCGGGTATGTGGCGAACGGGTTCTGTGTCTTTTAGTCGTATGTTTATGACAAGTATAGGCCTAGCAGAGAATGAAACGATTGTTGGATTTGTTTACTTAGGTACAGCGCAAGGCCGACAAAAAACCTTACCTGAACTTGCATCCACTGATTTTTTCGAGCCATGGTCGTCAATAAACAGCTAATAACTTATTAGCTGTTTGAATGGCTATTTTCGATAATGATTGATAGCGTCTATAGCCACCATTCTTTTTTTATCTGTCCTTTTTTATCCGCTCTATTTGAACTTCTTTCTACTCTTCCTATTATCATTTTAGCTTCCCGTCTTTAGCGTTCTATTTCC
The DNA here is from genome assembly GCA_018668095.1 of Cellvibrionales bacterium. Classification (GTDB taxonomy): domain Bacteria; phylum Pseudomonadota; class Gammaproteobacteria; order Pseudomonadales; family UBA7434; genus UBA7434. Next base: position 1,712 of record JABIQF010000044.1, on the reverse strand, counting down.
TGTTATCTATCAGCGTGTCATATAAATGATAGGGATAAACTGGCAAGCTTTTATGAAGCATCGGCAGTGATCTTAGCAATATTCCCCATACTCTTTTGGTATCCTTTTGAGGTGATACTATGCGGTATTTTGTCGAAGATATGACTTCTTGTTTGATGCGATAGGGGAGGGGTATGCGCAAGTCTGCACTTATTAGGTTATGTGAATAGATATGACGGAGGCGTTGTTTTTAAATGCTTCAAAAAGGCAAAAAAACTGTGGACAACTTATGGGATAAGCTAATAACAAAATGCTTTAAAGTTGATGGGTAAAAAAAGTATTTTATTAAGTGTTAAAGTTTAAATATAATCATTAATAACAATAGCTTACGGCAATCTCTTAATAGTTGATCTTGGTCCCGTTTAATAGTTATACATCCCTGTAACGGTCGCCTGTAATTGTGAATAAAAGTGTCGCGCCTCGTGTTAAGCGTTAGGCGCTTTTTGATGATTAAGTGCCACGATAAATACAGCCAGAGGTACAGGTTTCTCTAATTTCGACTGCGGATAATAGCGGCAGAGACTCTTTAAGTTGTCCCCAAATCCAGCGCGCTAAATTTTCGCTAGTCGGATTTTCAAGGCCGGGAATATCATTTAAATAATGATGATCGAGCTGATTATAAATAGGTGCAAAAACAGTTTTAAGATCAGAAAAATCCATTACCCAACCGCTGGGCTCTGGCGCATCGCCGCTGACATAAATACGAATTAAAAATGAATGACCATGCAAGCGTTTGCACTTATGTCCCTCAGGTACATTAGGCAAAAGGTGGGCGGCTTCAACTGTAAACTCTTTATAAATTTCCATTGTCGTTATGTCTTCTTGTCAGGGGTTAATTCAGTGGTATTTTTTTATGCCACTAATGTATTTAATAAAATTTTACGGCCATTGTTAAGCAGATATTTCGGCATCGGCTAGCGGCAAGCTAATTCTGAATGTGGTGCCAGTATCTATCGTATTGCCCGCGGCATCTAATTTAGTTTTACGCGGTAATAAATCTAATGAGCCGCGATGATGCTCGGTCATTATAAAGTAACTCACAGCTAAACCCAGCCCCGTACCCGTACCAATTTCTTTGGTGGTAAAAAACGGTTCAAATATTTGTGCGCGTAAATCTTCAGGAATGCCCGGGCCGTTATCGTTAATATCAATCAACGCCAATGTCGGTGTCATATGAATCGTAACAGCTATCTGCGGCACATAGTTATTATTCTCTTCGTCGTCTTCTAACTCACCAACCGCTTGAGCGGCATTACGTAATAAATTAATCGCGACTTGCTGAACTTCATTAATTGAGCCCAAGGCTTGCGGCAAATTATTTTCGTTAGGTTGGTTGTTGCTGTCTTTGCTTTCAATGTTTTTTGTATCAGTGACAGTAGCATTATTCGTGTCAGCATTAGCGGTTGGTTTAACATGAATTTGAACCTGCGAACGAAGATGCAAAGGGAAGTCTTGCTCGGCAATGGTGACAGCATTTTTAACCATGGCGGCAACATCAAAAGGCGCATGCTCAATTTGGCTAGAATGAGAAAAGTCGAGCATGGTCTTAACAATGTTGGCGGCGCGTTCACCGGCCTCTTTAATATTGGCCAATAGTTGATCGATCTGCCGATGCTGCGCGTAATCACGAATCGCTTCAAAAGACAGGTTCTGCGCTTGGGCTTGATGCTTAT